>CAZLNA010000060.1:0-9202 GCA_964560485.1 uncultured Desulfobacula sp.
GATGATGGGTAAAAATTTAGTGACATTGCTGGCGATGACAGCATGGGCAAGCACCACATTTCTGTCATAAAGGCTTCTGATATAGATGAATTTTTCAATATCGTTTTCTTTTTCATCAAGGATTTTAAGGCTGTTGTTGACCTGATCTTCAAGGGTCTTGACCCTGGGCGGCAGATAACCGGCAAGCTTGAGCTTTTTTCGTTCTTCCAGGCTGTAGGCGGTACCTTTGCTGATATTGTTGTACCGGAGGATGTCAAACCCTCTCAGATTAATGGTGACACCTGTTGTCTCGCCGTACTGGCCGTATTCAAATTCGTAATGATTAATTTCCATGTTGCGTCCATCCTTTACTTGTTAATTCTTTGGAAAAGCTAAAACCATCAGCGTCAATATAGCAAAAAAAAAAATAACGGTTTGAAAAAAAGCAAATCTCCTTTAAAATTCAAAAAACATTCATCATAAAACATTGTGTTTTGTCATATGAAACATAAATCAGGAGAAAGAATCCATGAATGACTGCCGCGTGGTACTGACTGCCAAGCCTGAATACAGTGTGCAATCTGACCTGCTGGTCTATTGCCTTGAGCAGGCAGAAGACAAAGCCCCTGTGACCAATAAAATGCTTCAAAATTATGTGAACAAAGCGTTCGAATTAGGAGACTTCAAGGCCAAGGCAGACCAGCACCTGTTGCTCTATCCATCTGCTGTTTCCAAAGGCGGCACCATCGCGTCAAAAAGAATACTGCTGCTGGGACTGGGCAAAATGACCGAGGGCAGGAAGATATCAGAGCAGGCAGAGATCCTTCGCCAGGCCGGCGGACGGGTGGCAAAAACCTGCGGACAGATCAAGGCGAAAAGTGTGACACTCTGTCTGCCGTCCTGTAAAGAACTGGGTGCGCGGGCCACTGCACAGGCGATCACCGAAGGTGTTCTGCTGGGAAATTATCGCTTTGAAAAATACAAAGAGACTACTCTTGAAAAAGAAGCATACAAGGGCCTTGCCACACTTCGCCTGGCCGGGACATCGAGCGCGGCTCAGATCCGGACCGGAATGAATCAGGGCCGGATCAGCGCGGTCTGTGCCTGCCATGCCCGAGACATGGCCAATGAACCCGGTAACGGTTGGACGTCAAGGGAATTTGCCCGTTTTGCAAAAGACCTGGCCGGCCAGTATGGGCTTAAATACACCTGCATTGAGAAAAAACAGATGGAAAAGCTGGGAATGGGCGGGATCCTGGCGGTTAATCAGGGGTCTGCCATTCCCCCGCGAATGGTGATCCTTGAATACAGGGCAGGGAAAGAATCAGATACGCTTCTCATGGTCGGGAAAGGGGTTACATTTGATTCCGGCGGCATCAGCATCAAACCGGCAGCTGGTATGGAAGATATGAAGTACGACATGTGCGGCGGTGCAGCAGTCCTTTCAGCCATGAAAGCTGTGGGAGAGGAAAAACCCGACCTCAATGTGGTGGCCATTGTTCCGGCCACTGATAATATGTCCGGCAGCAGTGCTGTCCGTCCCGGAGATATCATCCGTCATTTTAACGGGGTCACCGCTGAAATTGTCAATACCGATGCTGAAGGCCGCATGATTCTTGGTGATGCGCTTTCCTACGGGATTAAAAAATATAAACCGGACGGGGTCGTGGACCTGGCTACCCTGACAGGGGCTGTGATCATCGGGCTTGGCCACCACCACTCAGGCCTGATGAGCAATAATGACGCCCTGTGCAAATACCTGAAAGCTGCAGGGACGTCCGCTGGAGAACCTGTCTGGCGCCTGCCCCTGACCCGAGATTATATCAAACAGATCAAATCAAAGGTGGCAGATATCAGGAATATCGGCGGGAAACCGGCCGGATCCATTACAGCGGCGGCTTATCTGTCCAAGTTTGTGGGAGAGACGCCCTGGGCACACCTGGATATTGCCGGAACTGCCTGGGATTTTACTGAAAAATCGTACATTCCCAAAGGGCCGTCCGGTATCTGCGTCAGAACCCTGATCACTCTGATACGCAACTGGAAAACGGGTATGCTTACGCCTTGATCATTTGACGGAGGACATACTGCAGGATGCCGCCGTTTTTGATGTATTCAACCTCAATAGCGGTGTTCAACCTCACAATGACTTCAAACTCGGTCACCTTCTGGTCTTTTACTGCGCGCACCGTCAGCAGGCTGTTGGGCTTGATCCGGTCCAATCCTTTGATATCAAACGTTTCATCCCCGCTCAGATCAAATGTGTCAAGGGACTGGCCTTCTTTGAAAACAAGCGGGAGAACCCCCATCCCAACCAGGTTGGACCGGTGAATCCGTTCAAAGGATCTGGCAATGACTGCTTTTACGCCTAAAAGAGAGGTTCCCTTGGCTGCCCAGTCCCTGGAGGAACCTGTGCCGTATTCACTGCCGCCAAAGACGAGAAGGTCGGTTTTGTCTGCGCCATAGGCCTGGGCTGCGTCAAAGACAAAGGTCTGACGGTTTTCTGGAAATTTCATTGTCAGACCGCCGGCTTCAGAGACCAGCTGGTTCTGTATCCTGATATTGGCAAATGTGCCGCGCATCATCACTTCGTGATTGCCTCTTCTCGATCCATAGGAGTTGAATTCCCAGGGTTTTACCCCATTGTCAACCAGGTATTGACCGGCGGGATAATCCACTGGAATGCCGCCGGCTGGAGAAATATGGTCGGTGGTGACAGAGTCGCCAAGGACCAGCAGGGCTCTGGCATTCTTAATATCGCCTGCTGGCGGCAGGTCCTGGGAAAAATCCTGGAAAAAGGGCGGGTTCTGAATATAGGTGGAATTCTTGTCAAATGCAAAAGTGGTGCTTTCTTCAATGCTCAATTCCTGCCATAACCGGTCTCCCTTGAAAATCTGCGCATACTGGTCTTTGAAAAATTTTTCATGTACATAGGTCTGCACAAAGGTATTGATCTGGTCAGCATCCGGCCAGATATCTGCCATGAAAA
Source organism: uncultured Desulfobacula sp. (assembly GCA_964560485.1). Taxonomy (GTDB): domain Bacteria; phylum Desulfobacterota; class Desulfobacteria; order Desulfobacterales; family Desulfobacteraceae; genus Desulfobacula. The sequence goes on from CAZLNA010000060.1 coordinate 2,969, forward strand.
TATCCCGGCCCTCAGATGATTTTCCAATGGGCTCTTTTTCAAGATCGATATCCATGCGTCCGGCAATGGCGTAGATGACGACAAGGATCGGGCTCATGAGATAATTGCCTTTCACTGCCTGGTGTATTCTGGCTTCGAAATTGCGGTTGCCTGACAGCACGGACATCACATCAAGGTCATGGGTGTTGATGGATTCCTCAATAAAGGGGTCCAGGGGACCGGAGTTGCCGATACAGGTCATGCAGCCGAAACCGGTATTGTTGAATCCAAGCTGTTCAAAAAAGGTCATGAGACCGGAATCATTTAAATAGTCAAGCACCACCCGGGATCCGGGTGACAGAGAGGTTTTCACGTACCAGGGGATGAAAAGACCTTTTTCAACCGCATTCTTGGCAGCCAGGCCCGCACCGATCATGGTGTACGGGTTTGATGTATTGGTGCATGAAGTGATGGCAGCAATGACAACGCTGCCATTGGTCAGGCTGTGGGGCTGGCCATCCGGATTGATTTGAATGGTGTCACGGCTGTCAAGGTTGAATACCTCTCTGGTTTTTTCTTTGACCATGGGTAGCGAGATGCGGTCCTGGGGCCTGGACGGGCCTGCCACAGAGGGTTCAATGGTTGAAAGGTCAACATCTAGTTTTTTTGAAAACCGGATCTGCTCACTGCCGTCATTGAAAAAACCGCAGGCCCTGCAATAGGCTTCCACCCGCTGGGCCACATCCGGTCGGTTGGTTTTTTTAAGATAGGTCAGGGTCTGCTCATCCACAGGGAAAAAACCGGCTGTGGCGCCGTATTCCGGAGACATATTTGAAATAGTGGCCCGGTCGGTCAAGGTCAGGTGATTAAGGCCCTCGCCAGTATATTCAACAATTTTTTCCACCACGTTTTCTTTTCTCAAGATATTGGTGACATACAGAGCAATGTCTGTGGACGTGATATTTTTTTCAGGACGGCCGGTAAAATTTACCCCGATGATCTCAGGAAGATTCATATAATAGGGCTGGCCGAGCATGACTGCTTCTGCTTCAATACCACCGACGCCCCAGCCGAGAACCCCTAAAGCGTTGATCATGGTCGTATGGGAGTCCGTACCCACAAGGGTGTCTGGATAGGCCAAAAGCCCGTCAGGGGTCTGGGCAGTGGCCACCACCTGGGCAAGGTACTCAAGGTTCACCTGGTGACAGATGCCGGATTCGGGCGGTACCACCCTGAAATTATCAAAGCTTTTCTGTGCCCATTTCAGCAGCTTGTACCGTTCCTTGTTCCGTTCATATTCTTTCTGGGCATTGAGAAAAAACGAATTTTTTTCCTTGAAATGATCGACCTGGATCGAATGGTCAATGACCAGGTCCACAGGTACCAGTGGATTGATCTTTTTGGGGTCTTTACCTGCTTTGTGCACAGCCTCTCGCATGGCAGCAAAATCGACAACAGCCGGAACCCCGGTGAAATCCTGCATCAGGACGCGGCCGGGATAAAAGGCCACCAGTTCGGAAGGCTGGCCTGACCGGGCGTAGAAATTGACAGCAGATTTGATATTGTCCCACTCAATGATACCGGGTGCCATATGCCGCGCCATGTTTTCGATCAGGACTCTGGCGGAAAAGGGCAGGGTGTTCACACTTGTTAGTCCGTTCGATTTCAGCAGGTTGAGGTTGTGAACAATATACGGTTGCCGGCCAAGGGTCCGTGTTTCTTTAATCGGGCATGATGTCATGATTTGGCTCCCTCTGTTGATTGCTGTTTAATACGGATCAGGCGTTTTAACGAATCAGCGCCAGGTATTGCCATGGAATACTTTAAGATAAATCGTTAAACGGATGAATTCAAGCGTCAGGCGTTATAACATGCGGATGGTGCGGCATTAATCGAGCAGAGATGAACCTGAGCGCCGTTTGGTCGAAACGCTGTTGCCGATGATCCACCCGATTAAAAGTGTTCCCACCCCGGCCAGAAACCATTTGATCATTCCGGTTCTCAGCAGGGATTTGTTCTCTTTTTCAAGTGTGCCAAATTCAGTGGTCAAGGTCTTGTGTTCCGTTTTCAGGCGCTGGTTTTCAGCCACGATCTGCTGGATATTCTTTGATTGCGCAACCAGGGTGTCGTAGCTTTTTTTACTGGCTGCCAGGGACTTGGACAATTGATCTTTTTGTGCAAGCGCCTGGCTGAGCCGGGTTTCAAGATCGCTTATTTTTTTTACCCGGTCATCGTTTGAGGCGGACAGCTGCTTTTTGAGTTCTGCCATGCGGGCTTCAAGGCGTGCAACTTTCTGCTCTAAAACACTTTTTTCTCTTTCCAGACCTTGAATGATCACACTCTTAGGGGTTTCAAAAATAATAAATTTCTTGTCCACCCAGCCGATTTCCCTGGATTGCAGTTCCACCTTGAAAAAACCGTTTTCTTCTCCAACAACCTTGACCGGTGTGCTGCTTCGAAGTGTTTTAATAACACTGAAATTGGTACCAGGGCCTTCCCTGAACGTAAGGAGAAGCATATCAGAAACATATCCGGTCTCAGCCGTTGTTGTCTGGGGGAGCAAGGTGAGCGCAGCGATCACAAAAAGCGAGCAAAGAATTGATTTTTTCATGTATTGAGCCTCCACGAGTTTTAGTTTCAATAGCAATCCTGGGTGATTTTTACAATAAAAAAGTCTTGCCAAGTCATGGATAACAGGAGTATCAATCAATTTAAAGAAAGGTGGATTAACGGAAACCAGGAGTTATATGAGCCATTCTTTTCACCGCAAACTGTGCATTGCCAATATCCTGAACGGCGTTATGGAGGGTTTGTCCAAATTTTCACATCCGAGCAAGGTTGCACTGATCTTTACGGTGGGCCCGGAGGACCCGGTATTTGTCTTCGACCCGCAGAATGTCCTGAGAGGCCATGAACCCAAACTCAAGGAAATTTATCATGACAATGAGGAGCCGTGGCGAAACAATATAGCACTGAAAATTAAAAATCAGCCAAAGGGATATATTGCCGGGGTCAATGATTTAGAGCTGACCGGACTGATAACCTATGGCGGGTGCTGTACAGAGTTTTTTTACCAGATGTGGCTCACTGAACACCATCCGGACATGTGCTCCATCCATCCCACAGAGAGATGGTTGGAACAGGCGGCAAGCCTACTGGTGAACGATTATCATTCTGACGGGGCCGCCATCCATTCTTCAGACTATGTGTTGAAGAACTATGCGCTCCAGGCCATTGCAGACTATATTGTGGATGAGCGGGATAAGAATCTGTGGTTTGACAGCAAAATTTTAATTTCCCCGATCCTCGATGATATCCTCAATATATCTAAAACACGGGAGGAAGGTGCCTGGGCAAGGGGCACGCTTATTTTTACAGACCCGCAGCGGCTCGGAGAGTTTTCATTTATCACCAAGATTCAGCGGCATGAGCGGCCGGTGATCAGTAATGCCAAACATATCCGGAAACTGCTCATGGCAGTGGAAAACTCTGACCGGAAACTGGTATCTGACGGCTGCACCATTATCGGCATCACCGATTCGGAGCTTCCGGATTATGCCATCGCTGCTGAATTCAGAGGAGATCACGGATTTCTGCGCCTTGGGAGCGAAAAAATTGCCTCTTTTTTCAACGGCAGTTTTCATTCCACCACCCGTGAAGCCAATATGGTTGAACTTGAAGAAATCCTGCTCGACTCAGACATTGAGATCGAAATATCCACCCGTCTTTTCCAGCTTGCCACCCACCTGGTTCATATGGCAGGTCAGGGCCGCTATGGATGTACCATGGTGATTGACCTGAATCCGACACCGGTTGATCTGTCCGGTCATGTACTGGTGCCGCCGCTTGACCTGCTCGATCCGAAAAATATTTCACTGGTATCATCTCTGTTGAAAATCGACGGCGCCGTTCATGTTACATCTGACCTGAAACTCAGGGGGTTCGGATGCCTTCTCGACGGTCTGGCCATCAACTGGGAAAATATGGCCAGGGGGGCCCGGTATAATTCAGCACTCAGATTTTCAGCAGAACACCGAAAGGTTATTGTGGTGGTGGTCTCTTCTGACCGCCCGGTATCTATCATTTATAACGGTATTGAAGTCAATGCATTCAGTCAGTGGCGGCCGGTATATCCGTATACCCCTGAAGCCGTTCCCCTGATAAAATATTTAAACGGAGTTCTCTTATGATCCATGATTCTGATCACAGCCATGACCACAGCCATGGCCATTCCCATACACACACCCATTCCCACGGCGATGCCGGTGAGATGAGCCTTGAACAAAAACTTGCAAAACTGGTCAGCCACTGGATTGATCATAATGACAGCCATAAACAGACCTTTTTTACCTGGGCAGAACGGGCGCATAAAGAAGGCCTGACAGATGTGGCTGCAGCCATTGAAAAGGCAGGGGTCCTGTCTGAAGAAGTGACCGGGCTGCTCAAGCAGGCTGAGTCCGCCCTGAAAAAATAACCCTGATTCATATGGCTGTATCCCTTCCCATGACAACGCCTGAAAGTATCAGAGACCTGGCAGGTCAGCGGCTCATGCTCGGTTTTGACGGGACAGAATTTAATCCGGATCTTGCGCATATCATACAGGACCTGCGTGCCGGCGGTATTATTCTTTTTTCCCGGAATGTTGAAAGCCCTGATCAGGTACGACAGCTCTGCCGTTCCTGTCAGACAGCTGCCGCTGAATGCAACCTTCCACCGCTATTCATTGCAGTTGATCAGGAAGGCGGAACTGTTGAACGGCTCAAAGAGGGGTTTACCCGATTCCCTGGCAACCGGTATATCACGACGGCTGAAGAGGCGAGAAGGGTCGCCCGCATCACTGCCGGAGAACTGGCAGACGTCGGCATTAATATGAATTATGCGCCGGTCCTTGATGTGGTGGAGACCACACCTGACAGCATCATGCGTGAACGTGCGTTTCCGGGTGATGCCCGAAGGGTTGCCAAGTTAGGAACTGCGATGATCGAAACCTACCAGTCGGAAGGCATCATGGCCGTGGCCAAACATTTTCCCGGGATCGGACGGACTGTTCTCGATTCTCATTTTCATCTGCCCACACTCGATATTGACCCGGAGGTGCTGGCAGAATCCGACATGATTCCTTTTACAGCCGCGATCAAGGCCGGTGTCAGCGGAATCATGCTTTCCCATATCTTTTATCCGCGCCTGGATGATAAATGGCAGGCCAGCCTTTCTGTTTCCATTGCCAGGAGGCTGTTGCGGGATAGAATCGGGTACAAGGGCCTTATCATGACAGATGATCTTGATATGAAGGCCATTGATCATGACATGCCCACCTGTATCAGGCAGATTCTTGATGCACAGGTTGATCTGGCCCTGATCTGTCATAGAGGCCCGAATATCGATGTTGCAGCAGCGCATCTCCGCCGCCTGATTGGATCAGATGAAAATCTTGAAAATTTTGCCCGGCAGGCCCATGACCGGATTCTTAGAACCAAACGAGCATTTTTAGACAATGCCGCCGGTTAATCTGTAATTCTGTAGATTGCCGGCCCTATGCGGGTGCCCCGGCACTCAGGGCATTTCCCGGGCTTTTTGTAATTTTTTCGCTCTTTGAATTCAAATCCGCAGCCCATGCAGGCATGGGGGGTGACTGAAATTTTTTTCTTTTTGGATCTGAGGGATTTTTCAATATAAGTCAGGTGAAAGACGACTTCTTTTTCCATGATCCTCACCTGCTGGCTGATTTCCCTGATGGTCAGGGCAGACGCCTCAAGATGCATGATGATTTCTCTGCGGATGGTCTGTTCTCTTTGTCGGGGCATGGAAGAATGTTTAAAACCAGGATTCAAATCCGTGTTCTGGAAAAGACATCATGTTCCGGCTGGCACAATTGGTTCTGTTGGATCATGGTCTCCCCCCTGGCTGCAATCATGGCCGCATTATCCCCGCAAAGTGCGGGCGGCGGTGAAAATACCTTGATACCAGCTTCTTTGGCGAGCCGGGTCAGGGTCGAAACAAAGGTCGCGTTGGCTGCCACGCCGCCGGAGATGCCGATACGCCGGCAGGATCTGGCGTTGGCCGCTTGGATGAGTTTTGTCGACAGAACATCAATGACTGCTGCCTGAAATGCGCTGGCGATCCGGGCCTTGTCCTTTTCTCCGGCAGGCGGATGTTCTGCTAAATGCCTGGCCACAGCAGATTTGATACCGGAAAAAGAAAAATCAAAGTTTTTCTTATCAAGCATCGGCCTTGGAAAGCGGATAGTGTCGCCTG
>CAZLNA010000061.1:0-9119 GCA_964560485.1 uncultured Desulfobacula sp.
ACCGGCCAGAAAGTACCGTCAGCCAGCAGGAAGTCAGCACAAACGCTTTTCCAGTCTGCTTTGGTCATAAAGCCGTTCAGCGGAGAGAAACCACCGATACCGAGCATGATCAGGTCGCCTTTAACCTGGGAAGAAATTTCGATTTTTTTCAGGCCAGCAGCTTTTTTAATTTCAGCTTCGAGTTCTGCGCCTTCGAGTTTACAAATAACCAGACCTTTTCCACCATGAGGTGCAACTAATTTAGACATATACTTCATTCTCCTTGTTTATGTTTTACCTATTTTGACAGATATTTACCCAAACACCCGTCTTGTTTTCTTTTGAAAAAATAATCCTTTAAGGTTTAATGGTCATCGAAAAATTTGTCAAGAATTTTATTCATTTATCTGCAAAATCTCTGCAATTTCATCCATTGAATTCACGTTCCAGTCCGCAGTCAGATCCGGTCTTTTAAAAGCAACAAAACGGGTCCGGGCGCTGGCTGCTGCCTGCTGGTCATAGTCGGAATCTCCGATGAACAGGATCTGGCCCGGCGTCAGGCTGAATTTTTCCATGATGAGAAACAATTGCTCCGGATCCGGTTTCGGCCGTTTTACTGTTGCTGCAGTGACCACCACTTCAAAATACGGTTCCAGATTGAATTCTTTTAAAACCCGCTCCATGGTATTGGTCCGGTTGGTCCCGATTCCGCGGATAAACCCATGCGCCTTCAATTGTTTCAACAGGCGGACAAGCCCTTTTTCCATGACCATGTCCGGGATAAATTTTTTATAACCGATCTGTGTCAGACGGTCATAAACCGGGGCCAGATCGGCCATTTCCGGAAAAAGATAGGCAATCGCCCCGTTAACGGTCATCATATGAACGTTGATAAATTGTTCTTCACTCAGGGACGGCTTGCCGAACCAGGCAAGCACTTCGTCGTAATATTTCCGGTTGGCAAGGGCTGTGTCAAACATGACCCCGTCGCAGTCAAAGACCACTGCCTTAATGTCTGATACTCTCATATCACCATGGATTATTGTGTGGCGGTTGATCCTGTCAGTGACCTGCAGGCCTATCCCTGTTTCATGAATATGGCAAATACCCTGATCTTCAGTTCAGGCCGGTGCGGGCTGCTCGTTTTCAGGGTCAGCGTATCAATCAAACTTGCTTCTGTTTTTGAATGAACATTGACTTTAATCCGCCAGGGATCTCCTTTTTTCTCCGGTTCCACAAGCTCGGCCAGGACACCGGAATCTTTATTCTGTGTCATGCCGAGAATTGAAAAGGAATGCTTTGCAGATGGTGTGATGGTCACAAATTTTTCCAGGGTTTCACCGGGTTTTCCTTCAAAGGTAAGGGCTGGCGGCTCAATGGTCACCAGGGCCTCAACCCGGCCGGTCACAACAACGGTCATTTTTCTTTTCCGGGGATCGTCGGTTTTGACCAGCACCCGCTTGGTCATGACTTTTCCCCCGTATCCGGCTGTTTTGAAACCAAGTTTTATTTTTGCTTCCCCGCCCGGGGGAATTTTTTTCAAATCGATTGATTTTTCATCGCACCCTCAGGGCGGGATCACATCAATAATGGTCAACAGATCATCTCCGGTGTTTCTAAGAATAAATTCATGGGAGACCCGTGTCCCTTCAGGAACCGTATCAAATGTATACACGGGATTGACCACCTCGGCCCGGGGCGTTGCCCATGCCTGGTACGCCGGCATCAGGACGGCCAGCAGTATGCTTAGAATAATTATCTTTTTCATTTTCATTGTATTACCCTGTACAAATCATTAAACACCAATTCTCTGTACAGGGTATGATGATTTGCATCTTTTTTCAAGTTAGCGTGTGGTTAATCCTGACCAAACAGCCCCTTGATTCCCTTGGTGGCAGATTTCACGCCTTCTGCAGCCGTATCGCTGGCTTTTTTTGCTGCTTCACCGCCGGTTTCAAGCCCTGCAGCACTCAAATCCTTGAGCCCGCCAAGCTGTTTAAGGCCGTCATTGAGCAGGTTGGTCACAGACTCTGCATTGATGCTTTCATACAGAGAGCCAAAAATCTTCTCAAAGGCCTCTGCAGGCGTGGCACCGCCTTTTTCCTTGCCAATGTCTTTGAGTTCAATGTCCGGCAGCGGGGCTGTAATTTTTTTGCCGCCCAGCATGGCCATGGCCAGGTTCACTTGGCCCCCTTTGATGACAACTGAATTGATCACAATTTTCTTGGCAGGCTCACTGCTTTTTTCTTTGGTTTTAGAGGCCTGCTTTTTTTCTTTCTGGGCTGAAGACTGGACATTTTTCAGCAATTGTCTGAAATTATCGGTATTTTTAATCTTTTCATAGGTAATTTCAGGTGAAATGATCTCTATCTTGTTAATGACAATCGGATTCTGTGTAATAGAGGATTCATCAATATCCACATAGACGGAACCGACCCTCATGGCCTGCGGTGTTTCAAATCCCTGGGGATTCCCCAGCAGGAAACCTTTTATCTTGGCTTCGCCACTGAAAATGGAAACACTGACATCCTCAACGTTTACATCTGTTTTGGTGACCTGGGGACCGACGGTATTAACGGCCTTTTTAACCATGGGCCCGAGGTTTGAAAGGGTTAGAAACAAAACAGCGACAACAACAAGAACAAGAACACCACCTGCAATTAATAATTTTTTCATGGTTTCCCCCAGTATTAATTGTTTTCTTGATTAAACAGCATTGTATTGATCATGGGACATATATCATTTTCATGTTTTATTCTTTTTCCGTCAATAGTCAAGACTTTAACCGCTCCCATCAAAGCGTTGGTCACAATGACATTTTCGAACACCGACCATTCCCGGACGGTCAGGCGTTTCTCACATATCTGATAGCCTTTTTTCTCCAGCGCACAGAGCACTGCGGCCTGGGTCACCCCCTCTAATACATGGTCGGATGCAGGCACGATGACCGCTTTGTTATTCACTGCCATTATGTTGGCTGTATTGGTTTCTGACACGGTCTGGTCCGGATTTAAAATGATGGCTTCGTCCGCGTGTTGAGTCTTTGCAAACTGGCCGGCCCGTTCATAATACAGATAATTCATCGTTTTCTGATCAGCCAGTGGTGTGAGTCGCGGGTACGGATAACTTACCAGGTCGAGCCCTTCTTTTCCCAGCAGGGCCAGACGGTGTGTATACTCCCTGGCAAATGCCGCCAGAAAGAGTTGTTTGCCATTTGCCTGCTCATCCCTGGCTGCAATGAGTTTAACTGCCAGAATTTTTTCTTCAAGACTGTTCTCCCTGACCAGCTGGGAAATGACATCCCCCCAGGTGATATCCGGGCAGGATTGGGAAAAGAGTGATTTCCAGGACCGGGCCAACCGGTTCTGGTGGTCTACCAGCCGGCAGGGAACGCCATTGACCACCCGTATGGTTTCAAAGAGACCGGCCCCGTATTGAAAGCCTGTACTGGCCGCGGACACCATTGCTTTATCCGCATCAACCATTTTTCCGTCAACCCAGGCCTTCATGGTCCGGCTCTCCGGCATGACCCGTCCGCCGGAAAGCGACTCCATCAGCGTCCGGCCTTTGTCCAGGGTTTCCTGGTACTCTTTTTCCGGATCAGAATCATAGACAATCCCGCCGCCCACAGAAAAAAAGACCCTGCCATGGGCAATGGTGGCCGTGCGGATGGCAATGGAAAGATCCATGCTGTCATGAAAGCTGATATATCCGATCGATCCGGTATACACATGACGTTTAACCGATTCCAGCTCATCTATGATCTCCATGGACCGGATCTTTGGACAGCCTGTGATGGAGCCCCCCGGGAATGTGGCCTTTAACAGATCTACACTGGTTTTATCCGGCAGCAATCGTCCCTGGACCACAGAGACCAGGTGAAAGACGTTGTCATAGGGTTCAAGCCGTTTATGCTCGCAAACCTCAACAGATTCATGCGCTGTCACCCTGGAAAGGTCATTTCGCATCAAATCCACAATCATGGTCAGTTCAGCATCATCTTTGATGCTTGACACCAGGGTCTGGCTGTTCTCAATATCTTCCTGCTCTGTCCTGCCGCGGGCAATGGTCCCTTTGATGGGCCGTGTCTCAACATAACGGTCGGACTGTCTGATGAACCGCTCAGGCGAGGTGGAAACAATGGTATGATCCCCGGCATTGATAAAACTGAAGAATGCGGCCGGATTCCGTGCATACAAATCAAGAAACAATGCATACGCATCTCCGTCAAACCGCGCATCAAAACGCTGGGAAAGGTTCGCCTGATAGATATCACCCGCATTTAAATAATCAATGATTTTCCGGACAGCAGTCATGTATTCGGCTTTGGAAAAACTTGATGTCAACCCGTTGCTGTCAACAAAAAAAGGCTGGGATGAAAACCCTGCTCCTGCTTTTTCCAGGAAAAAGGACCGTTGGCGGGCTATCGTCTGTTCACTGTCACCATCTTCCAGCAGCGGGATCAGCAGTTCAGTGGTCTTTGTTTCTTTATCGTGAATACAAAGCACAGAAGGCGCATAAAGCACCAGATCCGGCAGATGGGTATCCTGGCAGGTGATGGGAAGGTTTTCGATCCGGTCTTTTAGATCGTATGAAAAATAACCGAATACGCCTGCCGCTACCGGCACATCTGAACCCGGTGAATCAAGATGGTAATGCGTTAACAGTGCCTGAAGCACTGAGAAGGGGTCCTGCGTAAACACCGTTTCCCTGTCCTGTGCATGAAGGGTGATGTTTTCCTGACGGCATTTAAGTTCAAGCCACGGTGCCGCAGAAAGGATATGATAGCGGGAGGCATCGGTATCCCCGCCAGACATCAGCAGGACGGTGCCCGGATCTGAAGCAAAGGCACCGGCTGCCTGGTCAAAAGAAAAGGCCGGGTCAAGTGCTTCCCTGTGTATCCCCTTGAGCAGGGGAAGTGATTTTAAGCAATCTGAAAATAGACTCATCTGAGGAACGGATTCATCTGCTTTTCTTTCCCAATCGTGGTCTCCGGACCGTGGCCGGTATAAACTATTGTATCATCGGCCAGGCCAAAAAGTTTTTCCTTGATGCTGGCAATCAGTGTGTCATAGTCTCCGCCCGGAAGATCTGTCCGGCCGATGGAGCCTGCAAACAAGGTGTCCCCGGCAAAAAGATGTCCCGGTGTATACAGGCATATCCCGCCGGCGGAATGACCGGGCGTATGGATCACCTCCAGGGTGATGTCACCAAAAGACACGGTGTCTCCATGGTTGAGCACCTGGTCAGCCGGGGGTGAATTTTCCGCTGAAAGGCCGAACATCATGGCAGACCGGGATAGTTCCTCAAGCATGGGTTCGTCGCCCGGATGGATGGCAATTTTTGCTCCGGTCGCATCTTTCATCCGCTTATTGGCGCCCACATGATCAAAATGGCCGTGGGTATTAATTAAATACTCAACCTTCAGTTCCGCCTTGGCCAGTTCCATGAGAATCCGATCTGCATCATCTCCAGGATCAATCACTGCTGCCGCTTTTGTAGTTTCACACCCTAAGATAAAACAATTGGCCATAATCGGCCCGACTTCCAGTTTTTTAACAATCAAAACAACCTCCCAGGGGGATTATTGCCTTTGCGATTTTATTCTGTCCAGCACCCCGTTTATAAATGGTCCGGAATCCCTTGTCCCGTATTTCTTGCCGATTTCAACGGCTTCGTTGATGGTGACACTGGTTGGGATATCATCCCGCTTTATCATTTCATACGCTGCAATCCGCATGATATTTTTATCCACCACCGGCATTCTGGATATTTTCCAGTTTTTTGAAAATTCTTCGAGCAGGTTATCAATCAGGGACTGATTTTCCAGAACCCCTTTAATCAGATCCTCAAAAAATGGGAGCACACCCGGTGTCAGCTGATCCTGGTTGTTCACAGTGAACGCATCAATTTTTTTTTGATACTCAGGATCCGGGACAGGTCCCGCCCCGTGATATGCCTTGCCATTTTCAGATGAATCCGGGCACAATTGGTCCATTTCTATAAAAAACAGGGCCTGGAGGGCCAGTTCCCGAGCCTGCCGCCGGTCTCCCATCTTGCTATCAGGCCTTTAAGCTGTCTGTCAGATTTGCCATTTCAACAGCGCCCAGGGCCACATCAAATCCCTTGTTCCCAGCTTTTGTGCCTGCCCGTTCAATCGCCTGCTCAATGGTTTCCGTGGTGAGAATGCCAAACATGACCGGGACCCCCGATTCAAGACTGACAGCAGCAATACCTTTGGAAACTTCAGCGCAGACATAGTCATAGTGGGTGGTTGCCCCGCGGATGACCGCCCCTATACAGATGATGGCATCAAATTTTTTCGCAGCTGCCATTTTCTGGGCAGCCAGCGGAATCTCAAATGCACCCGGCACTTTCACAATGGTGATATCCTTGTCTGCAGCCCCGCTTCTGCTTAAAGCGTCCATTGCTCCATCCACCAGTTTTGCAGTGATAAAGTCGTTGAACCGGGAAACAATGATTCCAAATTTTTTCCCTTTGGCCTGTAAATCTGCTTCAATAATGTTTGGCATCTTGATTTATCCTTATTTTTATAAGTATTCCAAAAATCTATTGCTTTTCTGCCACACGGAGGATGTGTCCCATTTTGGCCTGCTTGCACTCCAGGTATCCCTGGTTGTGACAATTTGCTTCAACCTGGATGGGGACCTGTTCCACAACACTGAGACCATAGCCTTCAAGGCCGATCATTTTCTTCGGGTTGTTGGTCAGCAGCCGCATTTTACGGACCCCCAGATCCACCAGCATCTGGGCTCCCACACCATAGTCACGCATATCCGCCTTAAAACCAAGTTTTTCATTTGCTTCTACCGTATCCATCCCCTGGCGCTGATATTCATAGGCTTTGAGCTTGTTTACCAGACCGATACCGCGACCTTCCTGCCGGAGGTATAAGATGACCCCGGCCCCCTCTTCCTCCATCATTGCCATGGCCCGGTGAAGCTGATCCTGGCAGTCACATCTCAAAGAGGAAAAGATATCACCGGTCATGCATTCTGAATGGACCCTTACCAGGATTTCTTTTTCAGGATCAACCTCCCCTTTCACCAGAGCGATATGGGTCAGGTTGTCCATGTCATTTTCATAGGCAATAATGGTGAAGTCCCCGCCGACACGGGTGGGAATCACTGTCTGGGCTGCCCGGTTGACAAAACTTTCTGTTTTTAAACGGTATTTTACCAGATCTGCAACTGTGCAGATGCCGATATTATGTTTTTTGGCAAATTTTTCAAGCGACGGCATCCGGGCCATGGTGCCGTCATCGTCCATAATTTCACAGATCACACCAGCCGGTCTCAAGCCTGCCAGCCGGGCCAGATCAACTGATCCCTCAGTCTGGCCGATTCTGACCATAACACCGCCATCCCTTGCCCTCAACGGGAAAATGTGCCCGGGTCTGGCAATATCATCCGGAGTGGTCTCATCTGCAACTGCCGTCAAAATGGTGGTGGCGCGGTCTGCGGCCGAAATCCCGGTGGTCACGCCTTTTTTAGCCTCAATGGAAACCGTGAAGCCGGTCCCGTACTGCGACGTGTTGTTATCCACCATCAGGGGCAGGTCGAGACGGTCTGCAATGCTCGAATCAAGGGAAAGGCAGATCAGACCCCGGCCATAGGTGGCCATAAAATTTATCGCTTCAGGCGTCACCGCTTCTGCGGCCATGGTCAGATCCCCTTCATTTTCCCTGTCCTCATCATCCACAAGGATGACCATTTTTCCGTTTTTAATCTCTTCAATCGCCTGCTCAATTGTTAAATGCGGCATCTTTGTTTACCCTCTATAAAAATCCGTTTTTTGCCAGAAGCGCCAAGCTGACACCTTGTTGATTCTCTCCGGGACCGGTCTTTTCTTTCAACCCGTCTTTGGATAGAAATTTTCTTACGTATTTACCGATCATGTCGGTTTCTATATTTACCCTGTCCCCTATCTCCTTGAGACCGATTGTTGTCACGGCAGCCGTATGCGGGATAACACTCACCAGGAAATCATGGTCTGAACATGCATTAACCGTCAGGCTGATGCCGTCAACCGCCACTGACCCTTTTTCTATGATTTCCAACGAAAGGGCAGCAGGTATCTCAACCCGGATGATGACGGCATTACTTTGTTTTGTGATGGATGCAACCGTGCCGGTACCATCAATATGGCCGGACACCAGGTGCCCGTCTATCCGGTCACTGAGCCGAAGTGCCCGTTCAATATTTACCCGTGCTCCGGGTGCCAGCTGACTGAACGTAGTCCGGCTGACGGTTTCCGGTGCCATATCCACTGTAAACAGATGTTTGTCAAGACGGACTGCAGTAAGGCAGGCCCCATTCACGGCAATGGAATCCCCGATCCGGCTCTGCGAAAGATCAAGGTCGCAGCTGATGGTCAGCTGTTTGCCTTGTGCATGCGGGACCACCCGCTGAATCCGGCCCAAACTTTCAATAATGCCTGTAAACACGATGCGCTACCGACCTTCCCTGCCTTTTGATCCAGTGTTTTTTTACATTGTCCGTATTATTTTAAATACCCCTGCACCAGAATATCTCCGCCCAAACGGGTCACTTCCGGTTCCATGATCTCATGGGCCTGGTCAATGGCAGACGGCCCTATTCCCGATATCACCGGAATGCCGTCGCTACCCCCCAGTATTTTAGGTGCCAGAAAAAAGCATACTTTATTAACAACTTTTTCTGCCAGAGCAGCCCCGGCGACTGTTCCGCCGCCCTCAATCAGCAGGCTGAGAATGGACAACTGACCTAACTTAATCATCACTTCATTTAAATCAAGTCTTTGATTCTTCAGACCCACCTGCATCACCCGGGCCCCTTTTCTTTCAATTCTGCCTTTTTTATCTTCTGAAATATCAGGCCCGCAGATAACAATGGTCTGCGCTACAGAATCGAGATTAAGCACCCTGGCAGTGTCATCTATGGTCAGGTGCGTATCGAGAATCACCCGGACCGGATCCCGGGTATCTTCTCCGGTCAGTCTTGCCGTAAGAGACGGATCGTCTGCATGGAGAGTGCCAGAACCCACAAGAATGGCGTCTGCCTCATGGCGGAGGCGGTGACCGAACGCCCTGGATGCCTCATTGGTGATCCATTTGGAATCCCCTGATGCCGTTGCGATTC
>CAZLNA010000062.1:0-9105 GCA_964560485.1 uncultured Desulfobacula sp.
CGGGCAGGTCCCCACAGGGATCCAGATCGGTATGGGCGTTAAACCCACCAGTGTCCAGAAACTCTTTACCCAGGGCGATTATATCCAGACCGACAATCAACTCGATTTTGCCATCCAGGGCAGCGGGTTTTTCAGGGTTACCCATGGGGATGAAGATCTTTATACCCGGGCTGGGAATTTTACCCTGGACAGTGAAGGCTTTATTACCACAGCTGCCGGAGACCGGCTCCAGCCTGAGATCTCCCTGCCGGAAGCAACCATCACGGTTACGCTGCAGGATGACGGTACCCTGACCGCCTTTGGTGCGGATGAGGAGATCCTGGCCACGGAAAATGTCCTGATCTCAACCTTTGTGAACCCTGCCGGACTCTTTGCGGTTGGCAACAACCTCTTCCGTCCCACACAGGGCTCTGGAGAAGCCACTGAACGAACCCCTGGCGAAGACGGGGGCGGCACTGTGGTGAATAATTTTCTGGAAGGCTCTAATGTCAGTGTGGTTGAGGAAATGGTGGCCCTGATTTCAGGCCAGCGGACATATGAAGCCAATTCTAAGTCGATCCAGACGGCTGACAGCATGCTCAGTACGGCAACGGGTCTGAAACGGTAGCAGATGAGAAAACAAATCGCACATAAAAAGTGTTGTTCGTTTCCGGGCTGCCTGGCAGTCGGACTGATTATGTTTTTGACGTCTCTTTCACCGGCAGATTCCATCCAGGTGAGCATTACGGTCAATGAAACCAGTGTTGTCAAAGGGGAATCGATTGTTTTAGGCCAGATTGCCACTATCAATGCATCTGATTTTATCAGGGAATCCCTGGAAAAACTGAACCTGGGAAAATCGCCCCGGCCCGGCCGGATCAAGGTGTTTGATAAAAACCAGATAGCCTCCCGTATCAGGCGGGTGTCCTATCTGCCGGAATCAGCCACCCTCGATATCCCGGACCGGATCTATGTCAAGCAGCGCTCTCAGGCGGTGTCAGCAGATGATATTAAAGCGCTGGTTCTGAAATCACTCTCTGACCAGTTCAGCGGACATCGGTTTGAACTGCTTGAATTTGATGTCCGCGGGCTGGGTACGTATCCGGACGGGACCCTTGAATTGCGGCCTGAAAAAAAGGATATGACAGGTCAGAACGGTCGTCTTTCTGGGTTTGTGGATATCATGGTGGACAACATTAAAGTGGATCGTGTGAGCATAAGGGGGCGGGCTGCTGTCTATGAAACCGTGCTCCATGTTTCCAGGTCGTTTTCAAAAGGCGAAAAAATACCCAGAGATGCCACCTATTCAGAGCAGCGGAACCGGTTTGATCTTTCCGGGCGGCCGGTCCGGTCCTTTGATAAGGTGGCGGGCAAAGTCCTGAGCCGGAACATTAAAAAAGGGGCTGTTGTGGTGCACGGCCTGCTGGCAGAGCCGTTCCTGGTTAAAAAAGGTGATATTGTGACGCTTCTGGCCGTCAATGACAGTCTCCGGATCGTCACATCAGGAATCTGCATGGAAAACGCTTACAGGAACCGGCCCGTGGAAGTTGAAAATATCTCTTCTGGCAGGCGGATCAAAGGGATTGTCAGGGACAAGGGAAAAGTGGAGGTCATTTACTAACCATGAAACAAACGAATCATACCCAACTGGGCATATTCTTCTGGCTGCTCAGCGTCTGCCTGCTATGCAGCGGCTGCCTTTCCGGCGCACGCAAAAATAACACCGGGCTTGTGGTGCCTGAAGGCCTTCCGGACCAGCCGGTCCTTCAGCCGCAGTTCACACCGCCCCGGCCGGCTGAAGGCTCTTTGTGGGTGAACGGCAGGCGGTCAATTTTTGAAGACTCTGTTGCCAGCCGGGTAGGGGACACGGTGATTGTTGATATCGTGGAAAACACCTCTTCGAGCATGGATGTGAATACGGAAGGATCCCGTAAAACAGGAATGTCTGTCGGTGTTCCCACCCTTAATATCCTTGGGGAAGTGACCAATTTCGGTGCAGCGCCCGGCGATACAAAGCTGATCAATACGGATTTTACCAATTCATATGAGGGAGAGGCCAAAAGCGACCGGTCCGGTCAGGTTACGGCGACTATTGCAGCCCGGGTGACAGAGGTGCTGCCGAACGGGAACTTGAGCCTTTTCGGCCGCAGGGCCATGAAAGTGAATAATGAAGTTCAGTATATAACGGTTTCCGGTGTGGTCCGGCCCCAGGACATTTCATCCACCAACCGGGTCGCATCGACCTATCTTGCAGATTCGCGCATCGAATATTACGGCAGGGGCGCTCTGGCAGATAAACAGAAACCGGGCTGGGGAACCCGGCTGATTGATAACTTATGGCCCTGGTAATGGTCAGAGGTTAAAACGCATTGATAGAGGGGATAATGAAAATCACAAAAGGGCTCATCCGATGTTTTGCTGCGGTAATGCTCGTCTTCCTAATGCAGGGGGCAAGTGCAGATGCCGCCAGAATCAAGGATCTGGCAGCCATACAGGGAATCCGTTCCAACCAGTTGATCGGCTACGGACTGGTGGTCGGCCTGAACGGCACAGGGGATAAGGATGGTGTCAGTTTTACAAAGCAGGCCCTGGCCAACATGATGGAAAAGATGAACATCTATGTGGATAAGAACAGCCTCAAGGTCAAGAATGTTGCGGCTGTCATGGTCACGGCACAGATCCCGCCCTTTGCCCGTATCGGCGACAAAATAGACGTGGTGGTCTCTTCCCTGGGCGACGCTAAAAGCCTTAAAGGCGGGACGTTACTGGTGACGCCGTTAAAAGGGGTGGACGGCAATATCTATGCCCTGGCCAACGGTGCCGTGACCCTTGCCATGCCGAGCAGCGCCGGTGACCGGGACAGCCATCTTCAGGTGGCCCGGATTGTGAACGGCGGATCTGTGGAAAAAGAAATTCCATTTAAACTCGATGGTAAGAAAAAACTGGTACTTTCCCTGTTCCGGCCTGATTTTACAACAGCCAGCCGTATGGCACAGACCATTAATGCATCCATCGGCGAAAATGTAGCCAAAGTCGAGGATGCCAGCGCTATCAGTCTCAATGTGCCTGAAAAAATGTGGAAAAAAAATGTGGCTGAATTCATCGCAGATATTGAAACACTTTCAGTGGTGCCAGACACCATTGCCAAAGTTGTGATCAATGAAAAAACGGGCACGGTTGTCATTGGCAGCGATGTGACCATATCGAGCGTGGCGATTGCCCATGGCGACCTGTCGGTCACCATCGACAGCGGTGATGGCGAACCGAAACAGGAAAGTGTGATGACCCTGCCGGGAACCTCCACCATCGGCGACCTGGTCAGGGGGCTGAACGCCCTTGGGGTAAAACCCCAGGACCTGATCAGCATCCTGCAGAGTATCAAGGCGGCAGGTGCACTTCAGGCAGAACTGGAAATCATCTGATCTTATGTTTAGCTTCAGGAGCAGTCATGGATATTGATATCATCAGCCAGAACATGGAAGCGGCAAGACTGAAGAAAAATGCTGAAAAAAAGATAGATCCTGCCAGGGACAAAGCGCTTCGAGATGCATGCGCCGGTTTTGAAGCCATCTTCACGCACACGATGTTGAAACAGATGCGGCAGTCCCTTCCAGGGGATGCCCTTTTCCCGGAATCCAATGCCACCAGTATTTACACGTCGATGCATGATCAGCACCTGGCGCAGATGCTGTCACAGGGAAGTTCCGGCATGGGGCTGCGTGATTTCCTCTATGAGCAGCTTAAAGATTCAATTTAATCCGTTTCCCGGATAATCAAAAAGACAGTCCATTCTATAAGGCCGGCAGGCCTGCTCCCTGCCTTTTCTTTTTTTGGCATATTTGTTGCTATTTTAATCCTTAAAACACATATGTGCGGAAAAACAGGAAAAATATTCCTCTGCTGAAAATATATCACCTTGAAATTTAAGGAAAATTTTCAAAAACGCCGGGCAGTCGAAAAGGAGCCAACATGGAAAAAATTACCGCAAAAATCAAAGTGCTGCTGGAAGAAAAGCTTTCTCTTTTTGCTCAGATGAATCAGTTGCTGGTCCGTGAACGCGAACTGATTCTCAAAATGGATGTTGATGCCCTGTGGAAAACCATGAATGAGAAAAAAAACCTTTCAGAGATGATATTAAAAACAAGGCAGGCCATTCTTGAAGCGGCCTCAGAGAAAGGGCGGCTCCAGGATATCCGCCTTGAAACCTTTTCATTGAGTTATCTGCTCAGGGAAATGCCGCTTGAAAAAACAGATAAAAAAATCCTGCAGCAGCTCAAAACCACCATTGAAACGGAGAAGCTGGCTCTTCAGAATGCAGCGCTTGAAAATAAACGATATATAAATGAATACCTGCTGGTCATTGATGACATCATGGCTGCCGTACTCGACAATTCCAAACTGGCGCAGTACAACCAGGCCGGCAGTGTTCCGGACCGCGACACATCCAACTGCCTGATTCGTGCAGAGGTGTAGATATGTCCGGAATCACCTCAACCCTGAATATCGCGAAAACGGCCATTGCCGCGCAGCAGTATGGCCTCAATGTCACCGGCCATAATATCGCCAATGTCAACAACCCTGATTTTTCACGCCAGAATGCGGATCATGTCAGCAATACGCCTGCGCCATATGCCGGTTTTCTTTTCGGCACCGGTGTCAATGTACATGATGTGGAACAGACCGTGGACAGCCTGCTGGAGAATCGTCTGACAAATGAAATATCTGCCCAGACCAAATTTGAAGAAGCTGAAGCCTACATGAAAGTGCTGGAAGGCTTTTTTGATGAAAATTCCGACTCTTCAATGAACAGCCTGCTCAGTGATTACTGGAATGCCTGGCATGATCTGAGCGACAATCCCCTGGGGGTGTCAGAAAGGGTGCAGATCTTTGAAAAAGGGGAAAAACTGGCGCAGCGGTTTAATGAGGCATCTGCAGATTTAAGCAATGTGGTTGAGGATATCACGTTCGAAATCGGGTCAGCCGTCACACAGGTCAATGCCATTGCCAGTCAGATTGCCGATCTCAACCGGGAAATCCTCGGCCTTGAAGCGAACCAGACAGCCAATGACTTGAGGGACCAGCGAAACGGTCTGATTGATCAGCTTGGCGAGATCATCAATGTCGATGTCATCACCACAGGTGACGGCAGTGTGATTCTGAATGTGGCCAACGGTGCCACCCTGGTCAATGGTGTGGATTATTCCACGCTTGCGACACAGAACGAGACGGTCTACTGGCAGGGATCTTTCGGCCAGCAGTTTGAAATTACAGATGATATCAGCGGCGGCAAACTGGCCGGATGGCTCGATATCCGGGACGAGGTCATCCCCAAATACCAGAGTCAGCTCGATGAACTTGCCAGGGAAATGGCATGGTCGATCAATTATCATCACGCCCAGGGCTCCGGGCTTGAATATTATACCGACACCATGACAGGCCTTTATGCAGTGGATGAGAGCGGCTGGCTGACCAGTTTTGATTACGGGGATAAAATAGATTTCACCAAGGATTTCACCCTCTGGACCGAGGATATGACCAACTCAACAACCGAGTATCGAAAAGCGGCCGTGGATATGGGAATATCCCAGGCCACGCTGTCAAACTGGCAGGGAACTTCGCCCGGCGCAAGCCAGGTTCGCTACAAACTGACGGTTCTCGACGGTGCGCAGATCGGGGATCAGATTGTGGCCCAGACCAATGCAGACCGGCTGGCTGAAATATGGTCCACCACGTCAGGTGGCGCATCCACGGCTCTCGACAGTGTCCTGGCAGACCAGACACTGACCGTTTATGGCAGTGATTCAGGAACCCACAAGATTAATATCCAGGATTCAGGGGGCGATGCCAAGCGTTCTGCCGCCTCCATTGCCGAAGCCCTGAGTGCTATTGACGGTGTTGATGCATATGCTTCCAGGACCGAAGCCCAGATTGATATCGCCGGTATTTCAAATGCCCAGGACGGGGATGAAGTGACATATACCCTCTATGTGGACGGGCTTGAATATGATCAGAGCTTTATCGTGGATTCAACCACAGCCACCCTCAGTGTGCAGTTTGAAGACTCCCTGGTGGATGCGGTAAACGCCATCAATTCCCTGAACGGGGATTCCGATCTTTATTCGGACAGCCTGGCGATCTCAAGTGATAAAGGCGCTACCCTCGGGATTCAGGATCTCGAAGTCCAGGATAATGCCGGTATTGTCCTTGATACGTTCACCAACTTCAACACAACAGACACGGTCACGTTTAAGATCACCACAGACGGCATACCCACAACCAGCAAGGACATCAGTGTGGACCTGACCGGTGTCAGTGATACAACGGATCAGGCAGCCATGGCCACAGTGTTTTACAATGAACTGAGAACAGCTCTCAGCGACGGTCCGTTTACCATTGAAAAGAATACCCTGACCAACTCGATTACCATCCGCACCACAGACGGGTCCAATATCACCTTGAGGGATGCCGGGGATGACACGGGCAACGATGCCACCATCGCGGTGACCACTCTTTCCGGGACGACCACATCCGGCGCAGGCAATACTGTCCTTGATTTCACGGCAGCAGCCAATGATGTTGAGACTTTTAACTCGGCAACAACCAGCGGTGATTCAATCACTTATTCCATGCTTTCCAGTTTCAGTACAGCCTCCACCGGAACCACATCAGTGATCAATGAAACCACATATACGGCAGCCGGCGGAACCACTGCCGCAGTGATCACAGGAACCGTAACCATACAGATGGAATCCGGGATGCGCATCAACTCAAATGTGAAGACGAATCTGGGACTGTTCGGCACTGCCGGAACAGCCATTACCGGCAGCTCCATCATGACCCTGGGCGGAGAAGACGGCTTTACCAATTTTACTGCCGGTGAAACCGTCTCATTCGATGTGGACGGCACCACCGTGAGCATGACGATATCGACAGCAGCCGGCAGCACCACAGAAGTGAGCCTGGCCGAACAGCTCATGACCGAACTGGCTGCGGATCTGGGGACGACTGATTATACGTTTATCCGGAACGGCAAATCAGTGAGTATCCTCAAAGACATTTCCTTTGAAGAGCCGATTGAAATCACCAGTTTTGCAGAGACCGGCGGCAATGATGCCAAGTTGAAGGTGACCACAGGCACGGGCAGCGGCACCAGTGATCCGGACAATGACCTGCTTGAAGCAGGAAACAGCTACCGCGATTTTTCCACTTCCAGCCTCTATGCAGACAAAGGAATTATAAAATGGGAAAAATATGCAGCCAATGGCGATTCCCTCGGGACCAGCGGGCTGATTACAGTAGAGGATGAGGAAACCGTCTCCATTGTGGAAAGCGGGGTGGAAACCCTCTCATTCGATCTGTCCAAAGGGGCGCTTGTGGCCGGCAACACCCTCACCATTAACACAGATACATCAGGCAACCCGGATCCGCTGAACCTGAAGATTGTCCGGCAGGCCAAAAGTGTGAATGACATCTACCAGTTCAAGGTGGTTTCCGGCGGAAAAGTGGGACATGAACCTGCGACCGGCGTGGAGCCGCTGACCATTGAATGGACATCTGCGGTCTCTTCCGGAAGCTTTGAGATCCAGGGCGATACACCGCCTAAAACACCGGATGCGCCCGTTGAGGTAACAGTTGACGGAATGGTGTTAAGTTTTTATGACGGCACCCTTTTTTCAGGCGATGTTTTTACTGTCACAACAGATGAATCCGGGTTTCCGACATCCACCAGTGCATCAGGCAACCTGACTGCTGAATCCATGTCTGACTGGCACTGGACCATGGAATCCTTTAACGATCAGCTGAACCGGCAGGCAGCGGGTGTCCGGGCCTCCCAGACCCTGAACAACCAGTTCAAGATCGAAGCGCGGGATGATTTTCATGTTATTGAAAACATCGAATATTCCACAAGCAACGGGTTCAGTGAAGAGAACGTGACCATTGAGGTGCTCGACTGGTCTGCACTGAATTTCAGTGCTTTGGACTACCAGCTGGTCCGCTCAAACGGCAGCTGGGGCATCCTGAACGATGCCACTGGGGGAGTGGCTCAGATTCTTCCGGCCGGCGGTGATGATGACGGGTTTGAAATCGATTTTTCCGGGGATGGTGTCGGTGACATCAAGATTGATTTTTCCAAAAAGGTCACAGGTGACGGATATGTCCGGTTTGATATGCTCAAACACGGCGGACAGAACATCGGTTTTGCCTTTGGTGATTCTGATACAGCCTCGTCCGGGATAATGGCGGCTGCCGGGATCAATACCTTTTTCAAGGGAACCGATGCCGATACCCTGGAAATGAATGAAAAACTCCGGGATTCAAAATTTGTTGCAGCCGGAAAGATCGATGCGTCAACCGGTCAGATCACCCAGGGTGACAACCGGAATGCACTGGCACTGGCTGATGTCCAGTACCAGACCAATACACTTAAGCAATGGGAATTCGCCAGGGGCACAGAGGCCCAGTCGAGCCTGACCGAAGCCAGTTTTGACGAATATTATAATGCCATGATCGGCAGTCTCGGGGTGGAATCGCGGAGCGTAAAAACATCCCGGGAATTTGCAGATATCATGGTCAAGCAGTTGACAGAACAGCGGGGGGCTGTGTCAGCAGTCTCTCTTGATGAGGAAATGATCAAGTTGATGAAGTATCAGCATGCGTTTTCTGCTGCATCAAAACTCCTCACTGTGGCGGATGAAATGCTGACCACGCTGATTTCAGTGAGGTAAGAGGGAGACACTTATGCGGGTGCCAAACATATCTTTATACAGTACAGCCCAGTACCAGTTGAACAGCATCACCAATAATTTGAATGATGCCAACGAGGTCATCTCCACGCAGAAGCGGATCAATGCGCCGTCTGATGATCCGATCGGACTCTCCCAGGTGCTTGATCTGAGGTTTTCAGTGGAAAATTTAACCCAGCTTGAAAAGAATGTGGACATGGGGATTTCATGGCTCAGCGGGAGTGAGACTGCATTGCGCTCTGTCTCAGACCAGCTTCTTGAAGCAAAACTGTTGACCACCCAGATGGCCAATGCCTCGGTCAGTGCATCAGAACGGGCAGATGCGGTTGAAATCATAGATGGTATCATCAACCAGGTGGTGTCGCTGGGCAATACCCAGGTC
>CAZLNA010000063.1:0-9006 GCA_964560485.1 uncultured Desulfobacula sp.
GCATGACCTGGCGGATGGCGTGATGTGTGTTCCAGGCATCGACAATCAGTGCCTGTTTTGCTTTTCCGATCCCCTGAACAGTCAACAGTTTGTCCGGTTCATTTTCAATGATGTCGAGGGTCTTTTCCTGAAACGCATCCACAATTTTTTCCGCCATGGAACGGCCGATCCCTTTGATCATTCCTGATCCCAGGTATTTACGGATTCCGGCAACACTGGCCGGCAGGATAACATGATATGATTCAACGCTGAACTGATCGCCGTATTTTGGATGCGCTGCCCACCTGCCGCCAACTTCGAGGCTTTCGCCTTCATATACGCCGGCCAGGTGCCCCACAATGGTTACAGGGTCACTGACCTTTTCAACCCTCAGCCGCGCCACAGTATAATGATTTTCAGGATTCTGGTAGGTCAGGTGCTCTAAGATGCCTTTCAGGGTGATCATGGTTAAAAAGACTGACAGACAATCCATTCAGCAGCCTGGAAAAGGTCAGCAGCAACCCGGTCCGGTTCAATACCATGTTCGGCAAGCCATGTTCTGGCCTCTGGGCCGTTTCCGGTTTCAACCAGAACGGTTCTCCCACATCCGGCAGCAATGCCGGCCTGGATATCCTTTGCACTGTCCCCAACCATGACTGACCGGGCCAAATCGATATGGTATTTTTTTTGGGCATCCCAGATCATGCCGGGCGCAGGCTTTCTGCAGGTACATCCGTCGTCCGGCAGGTGCGGGCAAAAGAATATATCCAGAATCGTCCCACCTTGAGCAGCAACGCCTTTTTTCATTTTTTCAAAGATCGCCATCAAGGTTTCAACAGAGGCCATTCCCCGGCCGATGAGCGACTGATTCGTGATCACGATCACTTTAAATCCATTCTCACAAAGCATGGCCACAGCTTCGATACTTTTCGGAAGGAACTCAAATTCAGACGGATTTTTGATATACAGGCTTGAATCTTTGTTGATCACGCCGTCCCTGTCGAGAAAAACATACTTATCTGTCATGATTTACTCGGCAACAGCAAAGGCACTGGGAAAGCCCTGTCCGGCCAGCTTTGCAGTAAAGGCAATCGCTGCATTTAAATTTTCAAACTGCCCGATCCTCACCCGGTAGAAAGTTCCCCGGTCATCGTTAAAGGTCACGATATGCGCATTCTCGTAGGATTCTGACAATTTGTATCGGTATTTTTCAGCATTGGCCCGGACTTTGAACGCCCCGACCTGAACTGTAAAATTCCCTTTCCAGTAATTTACAGCCTTGAACGTCACCGGATCTCTGGTTGTTTTTGAATAGGAGGTGGCCCTGCCCAGAGCGGTTACCCTGACCCTGGCCGTTCCGGGTCCGACAATACCCAGGCGCTTGGCACCGGTATAGGAGAGATCAATGATCCGGCCGTAAACAAAGGGGCCTCTGTCATTAATCCGGACAACGATTTTCCTGTTGTTCTCCAGGTTGTGAACACTGACCCAGGTGTTCATGGGCAGGGTTTTATGGGCAGCCGTCATGTCATACATGTTGTAGGTCTCGCCATTGGACGTTTTGCGGCCATGAAATTTCCGGCCATACCAGGAGGCTTTTCCAGTCTGGACAAATCCTTCTGCATTGGGAATGGGCCGGTATTTGACGCCATTAATCCTGTAGGGCCGCTGGGTCGCCACCATTTTCCCGGAAGACGGCGGTGGATAGGCGCTTTTTGTTTTTGACGCTTTTGACGGCGGCACATGCCGGTCATAGGTGGCATCAAGTCTGGAAGAACAGGCAAACAGGGCCAGGCAGAAGACAATCAATATTTGCACACAACGCTTCAAACGCACCTCTTTCAAATCAGGCATCAATCAATCCAGGGCCAGGGCCAGCACTTCTTTCATTTTATCGGTAAAATGAAATTGTATGGCATCGCGGATATGGCCAGGCACATCTTCCATATCCTTTTGATTCCAGAGCGGAAGGATGATCTGCCGGATACCGGCCCTGTGGGCGGCAATGACTTTTTCCTTGATGCCTCCGACAGGCAGGACTTCTCCTCTCAGGGTGATTTCACCGGTCATGGCCAGACGGCTTTTCACCCGCCGTCCGGTCAGCAGCGACGCCAGGCAGGTCAGCATGGCAACGCCTGCTGAGGGCCCGTCTTTGGGAATGGCCCCCTCAGGCACATGGATGTGGATATCATGGCTTGAAAAAAAATCGTCTTCCACACCCAGGGCCCCGACATTGGCACGGATAAAACTCAATGCGGTACTGGCCGATTCTTTCATGATATCCCCGAGCTGGCCGGTGAGACTCAGACCTTTACCCCCGCTCATGGAGACCGCTTCAATAAAAAGTATTTCACCGCCATACGGGGTCCATGCCAGCCCGATGGTCACCCCCGGACTATTTATCCGCAAGGCAGCATCCGGCATATTGGATGCCGGACCTAAGTATTCTGACAGGTCAGCCTGCCGGACCACCAGATCCTGGACACTGCCTTCGGCAATTTTCGCGGCCACCCCTCTGCATACTGAACCGATCTGGCGTTCCAGGTTTCTCAGACCGGATTCACGGGTATATCCTGAAATGATTTTTTTAACCGCACCTGTGGTAATTTTAATCTGTGTGGATTTTAAACCATTGGCCTCGCGCTGCCGCGGGATCAGATACCGGGTCGCGATTTTCAGCTTTTCCTCTTCTGTGTAACCGTTCAGTTCCAGAACCTCCATCCGGTCACGCAATGGGGCAGGGATCGTATGAAGCACATTGGCCGTGGTCAGAAAGATAACGTCAGACAGATCAAACGGGACATCAAGATAATGGTCTGAAAAAGAATAATTCTGCTCCGGATCGAGCACCTCGAGTAAGGCTGAGGAGGGATCCCCGTGATACGAAGAATCAACCTTGTCAATCTCATCGAGCATGAAAACCGGATTCCGGGTACCGGCTTTCCTAAGCTGCTGGATTATCCGGCCGGGCATGGCACCGACATAGGTCCGGCGATGACCGCGTATCTCAGCCTCATCTCTTACCCCGCCCAGGGCGACCCTGAGAAATTCCCGGCCCAGAGCCCGGGCAATCGACTGCCCCAGAGATGTTTTCCCCGTCCCCGGGGGACCGGAAAAGCAGAGGATCGGTCCTTTTGAATCATCTTTGAGTTTTCGGACTGCCAGGTATTCCAGAATTCTTTTTTTCGGTTTTTCCAGCCCGTAATGATCCATATTCAGAATTTTTCTGGCCTCTGCAATATCAAGTTTGTCTTCAGATGCTTCATTCCAGGGCAGGGTTGTCAGCCAGTCAAGATAGCTGGATGCCACCACGTATTCTGATGAGGACGGGTGCATCCGGGAGAGCCGGAGCAATTCTCTTTTTGCTTCCTTAAGGGCGTCTTCCGGGAGGCCTGCCTTCTCAATTCTGGCTCTGTATTCCTTTATTTCAACACTTTCCTGGTCATTTTCGCCCAATTCATCCCGAATCGCTTTAAGTTGCTGGCGCAGGTAATATTCCCGCTGGCGCTTGTCCATGTCTTCCTTGACCTGGTTTTGAATTTTTGATCCCATCTCAAGGATTTCAAGCTGGTCATTAACCAGCCGGGTCACTTTTTTCAGCCGCCGTGTAACATCGAGCAATTCAATGACTTTCTGTTTTTCATTCACCGGCGCATTAATAGTGGACGCGACCATGTCTGCCAGAACATTGGGCTCCTGCAGAGACTTGATCATATGCCCCATTTCAGACGGCAGGCCCGGGGAAAGGTCAACAATTTTCTCATACTGCTCAACAATGTTGGCCATCAATGCACGGTTTTCCTTGTTCCGTTCCACATTGCGGCTTTCCATGACCTCAATTTCGGCCTGGATATACTGTTTATCCTGGATAAAGTCCACGACCTTGAACCGGCTGAGTCCCTGAATCAGGAGCTGGGCTTTTTCATCCTCCATTTTAGACATTTTCAGAATCACCGCCACTGTACCGATCCGGTGGAGATCATCCGCAGTATGGCGGGAGTCCACTTCAGACCGCCTCGAAAGCAGGAGACCCAGCATCCGGTTTCCGGCCATGGCTTCATCAATGAGTTCAACCGCCTCATGCTGAATCAGCACCAGGGGCAGCACCATCTTGGGAAACAGATTGGTATCAACAATGGGGAGAATCGGTATTTTGTCCGGAATGCTGTCTGAACTGATATTTGAGGCGGGATGCCTGAAGTCATCCATACGGGTCTGGTTCCTTTAGCAGATCTCGTAATTATTATTTTGGGAACACCTCACGGGTATTCAAAATTTTCCCCAGTGTCAACCTTAAAAAGCCGTTTTGATAGATTGCACTGACTTTTTCCACATCAATTACGCTTGGAAGATAAAGGACCCTTTCAAATTGTCCGTATTGGACTTCGGCCAGCCGGTACGTTGCCGTCCGGTTGATGTATTCATTTTTCCGCGTGCCTGAAATCTTAACCGCCTTGTCACTGATCTCAATCAGGATATCCTCCTTTTTGACACCGGCGATTTCCGCCTGGATAACGATTTCGGTACGGGTTTCAAATATATCCATCTGGGGTTTGAACACCTGTTTTGAAAAACTGAACATGGGTTTTCCCGGCTGAAACATTTCTTCAAAAGATTTGTCTTCAGCCCTGCCCTGTTCTATTTCCTTGCCAAACCGGATCTGTATATGTTTCATGTGAAGCTCCTGATGATACGCACCAATCGATCATCTAACCATCTGTTAAAAATAGCATTCCCGCCATGCCTTGTAAAGCTGTATTGAGGTCAAAACACCGGCCAGGCGGTTTTTATGGGGAAAAAATAAATTGAACTCAAACCGTTTGAGTGGTAATTCAACACGAGTATATCAATATTCACTTCATTTTCGGAGAGCCCATGTCTGAGTCGAAACCCATCGCCCTTGTCACCGGTGCCGGCAAAGGTATTGGCCGTGCGATTGCCGTTGCACTGGCCCGGACCGGAAGCTTTGTCTATATCAATTATCTCAGCGATCAGGAGGCTGCCCGGCAGACCCTTGATCTTATTCTTGCCAATAACGGCCAGGGAACGCTGCTCGGATTTGATGTGGCAGACACAGATGCGGCCCAGGCAGCCGTAAAAACCATAATCTCAGACAAACAGCAGGTTGATATCCTGGTCAACAATGCCGGCATACGGCAGGACCGGCTGATGGCCATGATGAAGCCCCAGGCCTGGCAGGCAGTGATGGATGCCAACTTGAACGGTTTTTTCAATGTAACCAAACCTGTGGTCAAAAACATGCTAAAACACAGGTCCGGCCGGATTATCAACATCACGTCGGCATCCGGCCAGACCGGCAACCCGGGCCAGGTCAATTATTCAGCATCCAAGGCCGGCCTGATCGGTGCATCCATGGCATTGGCACGGGAGGTTGCCAATCGGAATATCACGGTAAATGCTGTTTCCCCGGGCTTTATTGAAACAGACATGACAGGCGGGCTGGATTATGATGCCATTGCCCAGACCATCCCGGCGGGGCGGCTGGGTCAGCCCGAAGAAGTCGCAGACCTTGTTGTCTTTCTCTGCTCGCCAAATGCCGGGTATATTAATGGTCAGGTGATCGGGGTGAACGGGGGGCTCATATAAACGGCCTTCGGGTTCTTGGATAAGTAAAATCTTCAGGCAGGCTCAGGCTTTGGTCTGGTCGAGTATCTTTCTGAGCGCACAGGCAAATTCATTCAGGGAAAAGGGTTTTTGAATAAAGCCGTGACTTCCCTGATTTAAAAACCCCTCAATCTTGTCATCAACCGTATAACCGGTTGATATCAGAATCTTGGCATCGGCCTGGATTTCCTTTATCCGGGCAAAGGCGTCTTTTCCGCTCATCCTGGGCATGATCAGGTCAAGGACCACCAGGGCGATTTCATCCTGGTACAAATTGAAAATTTCTACTGCCTCAAGCCCGTTCCTTGCGATGATGGCCTTATAGCCCAGCTTTTCCAGAAAATTCTTGCCCACATTGATGATATCTTCCTCATCATCCACCAGAAGTACGGTTTCTGATCCTTTCTGGATCTGCTCAAACGGTTTGATCTCTTCTTCAAGTTCTTTGACAGCAGATTCACTGGAAGCTGGCAGGCACACTTTGAACGTGGCCCCTTTTCCTTTTTCACTTTCCACCAGGATAAATCCGCCATGATTTTTAACAATGCCGAAAACTGTTGACAGGCCAAGGCCTCTGCCTTTGTCATCTCCAGCTTCCTTGGTTGAAAAAAACGGATCAAAAATCTTTTTCTGGGTCTCCATGTCCATGCCGATGCCTGTATCCGTCACAATAACCCTGACATAGGGACCCGGCTCAACCGCAAACGGATACTCGTTGTCCGGTTCAATCTCAATATTTTCTGTCTTGATAAAAATGTCTCCCTGATCCGGCATGGCCTGGGACGCATTGATCAAAAGGTTTAAAAAGACCTGTTCCATCTGGGACTGGTCTGCATCAACCGCATGAAGCTGCTTTTCATAGGTTTCCTGAACACTGATATCTTTTCGGGTCGGCTTGAACATATTCAGCGTCAGATGGATCAGTTCGTTCAGATTGAGTACGGAAATCTGGTATTTTCCCCCCCTGGCAAAGCCCAGCAGCCGGTTGGTCAGCTCAGCTGCGGTTTTTACCAGGCGGCCGATATGCGTGGTATGGGTTTTTACTTTATCCACGGCAGAAACATCGATCTGCATCAGTGAAAGGTGGCCCTGGATTCCCATCAGGATATTGTTGAAATCGTGGGAAATACCACCGGCAAGAATTCCGATGGCTTCCATTTTCTGGGCCTGCTGAAGCTGAACCTGAAGCATTTTCAGCTCTGAGATGTCCGTGGCCACAACCACGGTTCCCCTGGCAGGGTCATTGTAATCAAGTTTGGAGGCCCGGACGCGGCAGTCAAACATGGAGCCGTCTTTACGGACCATTACCGTCTCAATCATCCCGCTGCCGAACCGGTCGGCATTGGCATAAAGATTTTTCCCCACCCGGTCATATTCTTTTTGATCCAGATAGAGCATTCGAGTGTTTTTCCCTGTTAATTCACCCGGGCCGTATCCCATCATGGCAAGATACCGGTCATTGGTCCATTCAATGACCCGGTCCTTGATAATCGCAATCCCGGCCGGGGAAGAATTCAAGACAGCTCTTATCTCATCCGGATTCAAATCTTCATGATCGTTTACCATCGACATATTGTCCACTGGCCGGATATATTCGCCATCCCTGGCATTCTTTGAAAAATCGCTTTCTGTCATCTGAGAAAAATACCTGTGGGGACATCTTCAATTGACTTGCCTTATCCACCGCTGGTAAATATAGCAGACTTTGGAAAAAAATTATACACAAATAAACAGAATATGCGCTTAAAAAAACCTCATATCAGTCCGGGTTCCTGGCTTCTGGCTGTAGCCAGCGGATGCCTGCTGACACTGATCTTTCCAAAGAGCCACCTGTGGATGCTCAGTTTTTTTGCACTGGTCCCACTGATGGTGACCATCCATGGAAAAACAGCCCGGGAATCCTTTTTTTTAGGTTTTGCAGCAGGTGTTATCCACTTTTGCTCCCTCATTTACTGGCTGGTCCCCACCCTTCATCAGTATGGCGGACTCCACCCGGTTCTGGCCACTATTATACTCTGCCTTTTGAGCGCATATCTTGCCCTTTATCCGGCTGTTTTTGCCTTTCTTTGCCGGAAAAGCAACTTTGGCCCTGCCTGGTTTCCGATCATGGCGGCCTGTCTCTGGGTCAGCCTCGAATATATCAGAACCTATGCGTTTTCAGGGTTTGCCTGGGGACTGATTGGATACAGCCAGTCAGACAACCGAGTGCTGATCCAGTCTGCTGATCTGACCGGTGTATACGGCATTTCATTTCTCATTGTCCTGATCAATGCGCTGATAGCTGTTTCGTGGACTGCCTGGCGGGAAAACCGGCTTTCCCAATGCCGGATCCCTGCCGTTTACACAACAGTGCTGATCATGTCAGCCCTCCTATACGGCCAGCACGCACTGGACACTATTGAAAAAAAAATCCATGCAGCCGAAAAGACCCTTGTGGGAATTGTTCAGGGAAATATCGCCCAGGATAAAAAATGGAGCCCGGCATTCAAAGCCCGTACCGTTGAAAAATACTGCAGCCTTTCATTATCTGTCAATGACCGCCGGCCGGATCTCATTGTCTGGCCGGAAACCGCTCTGCCATTTTATTTCGGCATGGAAAAAGAACTTTCAGAGCGGGTCATCTCCTGCATCCAATCTTCAGACACCGCGTTTCTCATCGGTGCGCCAGCTGTGGAAACCCAGTTTCAACCGGTCCGGTTTTATAACCGGGCCTATCTTTTCAAACCGTCGGGAATGATTTCAGGGACGTATGAAAAACACCACCTGGTACCGTTCGGAGAGTATGTTCCCTTTGGCCGTTATCTGAACTTTTTAGGGAAAATTATTGCCCAGGCCGGCGATTTTACGGCTGGAACCACCGGGTTTGTCCCGCTTGATTTCAGCGGCCATAAAACCGGTGTGCTCATTTGTTTTGAAATCCTGTTTCCAGGGATCGCAGCCGATTTTGTGCACAACGGGGCAGATATCCTTACCACCCTGACCAATGATGCCTGGTTCGGCCGCACATCCGCAGCCAGGCAACACTTTTCCATTTCCGTCTTCCGGGCGGTCGAGACCCGCAGATCCCTGGTTCGTGCTGCCAACACAGGGATTTCAGGATTTATTGACCCCAGCGGCGCAGTTCACCACACGACGCCATTATTCACAGATGCCGCCATTGTCGGTCAATTGCCCGCGCTGAAATATGTCACCCCTTACTCCCGTTACAAAGATCTTTTTGTATGGCTGGCCATGGTTGCTTTTTCTCTTGGTTTTATGGTAAAACGCCTAAACAAAACGCCCAAGGAGAAGACAAGATGAGTACGGAGTTAAAACAATCTATTCAATCCATCCGCAGCCGAGCTGACAAGCTCAAGGAGTATCTTTGACCTTGATGTCAAACAGAAACGGTTAAAAGAACTC
>CAZLNA010000064.1:0-8987 GCA_964560485.1 uncultured Desulfobacula sp.
AAACCTCCGTGTCGTTTATGTGTATATGGTAAAAGTCGATGTCTGGTATGAAACCGGGCACCTTGATTATGACGATAACATTGAAGTCAAGGGTGCGCTTAAAAGCGGTTTTAAAATAAAGGGCTATGACATCAAAATCAATGGTGTGGACGGCGGACTGATCCATTCTGAAGGCGACATCTCCATCATCAACCATGTCAACGGTGCCACCATCTTTTCCAGGGGACACATTTCAGCCAACTTTATCCACGGATCAACCGTTTCATGCCTTGGCAATCTCTATGTTGAAAAAGAAATTGTGGACTCCACGGTTGACTGCAGCGGCAGCTGCCAGGTCTCATCCGGGAAAATCATCAATTCAAAAATTACAGCCAACCAGGGGATACACGCAAAAAATATCGGAAACGAAAAAACGGGTTCAAACCTTATTGTGGTAGGTCAGGACGCCTTTGTAAAAAAAGAATTGATCCGCATTGAAAAACAGATCATTGAAGCAGAAAAAGACAGGGCCTTACTTGAAAAGAAAAAAGAGATGCTCCTGGCTGAAAATGCCGAAAAACAGACCTCTTCAACACGGGACGCCAATGAGCTGAACCGTCTGCTCGATCAGCAGCGAAGCATGGAAGAGACCCTTAGAGGACTTGAAGCCGCATCAGATCAGGATGAATCCCGTCAGATCCGGACCCTGAAAGCAGATCTGAAACAAAGAGAAATAAAATATTCACGGCTCGACACCCGGCTGAATGAGCTGTTCGATGAGATGGAAAAAAACGAAGCCCAGCGAGGGGAGATTGAAGATAACTGTGACAGGCTTGAAGACCTGATTGAAGATCTCAATCAGGAACGGGAAAATTATATTGAATGGACCGAGGCCAACCAGGGCGCCGTCACTGTCATTGCAGAGGGAAACGTCTGCAACGGCACAATCATTCAGGGCAGGCATGCCACAAAAGAGATAAAACAGACCGTTTCCAATGTAAGGCTTATCGAGTGCCGGCTGCCCGGTGAAACAGACGATACCAATATCTTTGAGATCCAGATCCATGACAACATTAAAAAACGATAGGATTTTAAGGTTCCGAGACCGGCTGTATCAAAAAAAAGTCCCCAAACTGCTGCGTACCGGCTCTGACAAACTCAACCCCATCTCCAGGTCCAGGACCGACCCCCAGGGCAACACCATCATTCCGACAAAAGAGATCGCTCGGTTTTTCCACAACCATGTCAAAACGGAAAATTTCATTGATGCGGATGCCTACTTTGACAACCTTTTCCGTCTCTTTAAAGGCCTGATCGAAGACAGCACCCCCTATACGTTTGAATCAGATGTCCAGGTGTCGGTGGAGGATATTCAATCTGCCTCCAATAAAAAAGCCATTGAATATCTAACCACTAATCTGATCATCAGCTTTTTCCACCATGCCTCCGGCCTTGAAGCACCTTCTCAGAATGATTTCCTGACAAAAGATTTGAAGGCGGTCATAGCCAAAAGCAATGAGGGGAGGGATTACAGGGAGCTTGTGGGCAGCACCCTTTCCACCATGGTCGAGACCCTGAAACAGAACAAACCCTGGCGGGAAAGTCTTGACGACATCCAGACCGCGGCCCTGGTCTGCCGCCTGGTCGGGGCCAGGCTGCCTCAGATAGACAAAAGCGTCC
Organism: uncultured Desulfobacula sp.; assembly: GCA_964560485.1. GTDB lineage: Bacteria > Desulfobacterota > Desulfobacteria > Desulfobacterales > Desulfobacteraceae > Desulfobacula. The sequence continues at coordinate 1,660 of CAZLNA010000064.1, forward strand.
TCTCTAAAATAGTATCCCAGGCAAGGGCAGAGGTGAACAAGGAGCTGGCCGTTTTAACCAAAATACTCAATACCCGGGACCAGCTGGCCAATGAGGAAAAAAACGACAAACAATATCTCAAAGCCATGAAAAAGCTGGATGCTGCCACCAATGGTCTCCTGAAACGGATTGACACCTACCTGGGGTATGCACATGCCTTTACAGCAGCGATCAATGCCTCTATCCAGGGTTTTTTAGGGCCGGCAGACAAGATTTTAAAGACAGCCATTGCCAAGCTGATATTTAATTTTTCAGATACGGATCAGACTGATTACAACCCCCTGCCCTATTCATCGGCACGGTACCGCATCGGCATGCTTCTCGATTATCCTGAACTGACCAAATTCAGCCTTGCATTGAAAGCAGACGACACTTATGCGTTTCTGTTCAAAGAGACCACGGCTCTTTACTACAAAGAAATAATCTCCCAGTTCAGTCTTCTATCTTCAAAAAAACATTTCAGCACACCGCTTCTGGAAAGTGCCATTGGTGAAACCCTTCGGCTGATCGAAACGTTCAGGCTGGCAAAAAACGATCTGACTGCTGAAAAAGATCAGGTAAAAACATGTTTTCTCCTGCTTCTGGACCAATCCTCCTATGAACAGCTTGATAAGGTCCTCACCATCCTCGATCGTGTCGGCCAGGTGGCCCAGGATGACTCAAAAGAGCTTTTATCTCAGACCCGTGAGATATTGATCAAGAATTGTTACGCTACTCTTTTCCAGCTTGAAATCGATCGTACGAGTGCAGACGAGCTGACCAAATCCGTTCGAAAGCACATGATGGGATATTCCCTTTACTACAGGCCCCAGCGATTCTTTTTTCAGACCTTTTTTTCAACCCAGATCGCTGATCCGGACGGCGGCCTGACAGAGCGTTTTTCAACAATGATCCAGACCCATAAAAAACTGGCTATTGCACTGATGAATTTTTTCAGTAATCCAGTAGAGATGGAAGGAATGATGGCCGACAGCCAGATCGAAACAGCAAAGCGATTGGCCCAAAGACTTCTTGAATAATCCCTTATTCCCTGGTAAAGGCATGGCAGACTTCCACGGCCAGGGCAAAGATGATGTCCAGCGGCAGATGGGCATTGATATTTTTATCAAATAAAAGCCTTGCCTCTGCAGGGAAATCCTCATCTCCCTGCCAGAATAAAACAGCAACAGGAATCTGAGGTGTGATCTCAAAGTAAAAAGCAGCGTCAGCCATATCCAGGGGCTGCCCGCCCAGTGACAGCGCGGTCTGTTTAAACCGGTCAGGATCATTGGCCGCTTTCTGGGTGATCAAATGGGTGGGGATGGTATGGGGTCCCCTGAAAAAAGCTGCACCTCCGGGGATATCTTTCTCCGACACCCACTGGCGGGTTGGATATATATTCCTGGCCTGTATCAGGTAAAAAACAATGAAGAGATATAAAAATTCCTGGTATGGCCGGGGCGCATCCGTCACCGGAAGAATCTTGCGGGCATTCAAATCCACACAATATTGATGCCCCCAAACGGCCAAGGTATATTTCTTCAGGCTGGAATCATATTGGCATCCGGTCCGCTGGACGACATTGTCCGGGCTGCAGGCGGCCAGGTCCAGATAGTGCTGTTCATCAATCCATTCCATGAGTTGTCCTGTCAATTAAAATGAAAATTTATCCCAGAATTTAAAGGAACCAAGATGGTGGGAACCCGGCAGAAACGGTTTGACTTCAGGGTACTGCTCCATGAACTGATTCTGGAACGCAATCCGTTTTTTGTTAAACCGGTTATGGCTGTCCGCGGCCCGCCGGTATCTCATATAATAAACATCATAACTTTTCATATGCTGCTGGCTTTTGTGGGTCATGATATTGTCAAAATTTTTATACGTATAGGTCAGCAGGTTCTCAAATGTGGCAAGATAATTGTCACGGCTTTTATGGTGCTGGATCACATTATGGTCCCGGTAAAAATCACGGATGGCAAAAATCCAATCGAGATTCTTCCTCTGGAAAAAAACTTCATGGGATTCGGCAAAATCGATCAGCCGCTGAATAGCGGCCTGGTTTTCTTCCACCAGTTCGCGGATGGTTTTAATCGTCTTGATCGTGGATTTAATATCTGTAATTCTTGACTGAACCATGGAGAGGCTGTCGAGCTTACCAGACGCATTGTAAATTGCAATGGTGGTCTGCTTGACGTCCTCGTTCAAGGCAATCATCTTTTTGATGATCGGCGGAACAGTATCTTCAGCTGCTTTTTTCTTATGGTCGAGAAAAAGATAGATTTCTGCGCCTGCAGCCAGACAAAAAGTGAGGATAGACAGAACGCTGAGGATGAGCCCGGTATTTTTCTTTAATTTCAGGAAAACAGCCGGGGCTGCCGGCGGCACCAGGAGCACCACGGCTGCCCACCATTTTTTCTGGCCATATTTCTGACAGATGACAAATGTGACGATTGCAAAAACAATGATGTACGGTAAATAGATGTATCCCATGTGTCTTTCCCAGTTATCGGTTCAAAGCATGCACCATCTGCAGGGCAGGTGTTCTGCACGGAATGCCTCATTTCCCTTCATTCGTCAAACAGTCCTTTGACCACCATTTCCGGTGATTTCCCCTCTGCAGGGGCTTCTTCTTGAATATAGACCTGATACACTGATTTTCGAATAACTGTTTTTGCCTTTTCTCCTGTTATAATGGTCTGCTCGCCTGCCTGATTCTTCACTTTGACCACTGGATATTCAAGATCATTAACATCTTTCTGACCGTGATGCAAAAGATCCTTCTGGATCATAAACTGGTCCAGTTTTTCACGGAGTTTGTCAAGATGGGGCCTGGCTTTTTCCACTGCTTTTTCAACCACCTTTTCCTGGGCTTCAAACTGGTTGCTGATCCTGTCAGTGGCTTTTACCGCCGCTTTGTACATGCCGGCGATGGAATCCTGCAGGCCGCGGATCTGCGCCAATTGTTCCTCTGGTTTAAGCGCTTTGAGTTTTTCAAGGGTTTTCAAAAGAAATCGATGTGCTTTTGTATTTTCAGGAATCGTAATCTGCCGGGCATCTTTTGCAGCCTCTGAAGACTGGAACGCTTCAATTTTTGCCTGGACAGAATCATACGATATTAATGCCTCATCATTTACCACCCGGTTCAGATAAGTCATCACGTTCTGCTTTTCAAGAAAACCGTTCTGAACCTGCACCTGCTCCATGAGTTCCTGGGCCAGAAGCGCCATTTTCTTTTTCTGTTTGAGTTTATCCAGCCCGCTTTGAAGTGCGGCAATTGCCTTCTGGCATTTCTCCAGTTCCACCACATTCTTCCGGGTAACCCTGAGAATGGACGGCGCCTGCTTGCTTGAATAGACACTGTTGATCACAATATCTGAACAGGCTGACACCCTGGAAGAAACCAGATCACTGTTCGGGGCGTTCAAGCCGTCCTGGGCAACCACCCTGGCATTGATGATTTTCTGGCCTGCCCGGATACTGCCGGCTGCCTTTACCCTGGCCGGGCCGGTGTCAGTAGCGCCCGGCAAAATCTCCCGGCCGATACCGCCCTTGATGATGATGTTGCCCGTGGCTGTCACATGCCCCATGATATCGCCGTCAACACTGAGATCATGACAGGCCACATGAATATCGGGAACAATATTTCCTTTTACCTTCAGGTCTTTTGACGGATCTTCCTGTAAAGATTCAGCTGTCAGATCGCCATTAATCTCAAGAACGGAAAAAGTGGGGGGTTCCGGTACGATAAAAAGGGTCCGGTTTTTGAACAGCTGGGGGCAGCCGGCATCGAGTGCTATAAACTGATTCTGCTGCTTGGCAACCCCCTGGCCGGCACTGACAAAAATCACCGGCTCTTCAGGCAGGTAGACAGACCGCCCGAATACATCTGTTCCCGGTTCAGCCTCCCTGTGAGGGGTGATTGTTGCCAGGACATCTCCTTTTTTGACCACCACCGGTGATTCAGAAGGGTCGTGTTCACTGTTGTCCATCGGACCTGGTACAGAAACCGTGGTATCGAAATGATAGTCGATCTTTTCATGTTCAAACGGTATTGGCGCTTTGCCGCGCGCAATTTCAAGGGTTTCGTGCTCATCTTCCGGCACCAGGAATCCTTGTATTTCTGAACGGTCGCAGAGACCGTACCGTATGCCGGTCAGCGAAAACCAGTCCAGAAATTCATCCATGGGGATTTCTTCTTCATGTTTTGCCGTCTTCCGGACAAAGGCAGTGAGGCGGTCGTCGGTGACATGGTACTCGAAAAAGGCATCGAGTGTCATATGGGACTCTTTCTGGGAATTATATGCCTCAAGTTTTTTTTCAAGGTCCATCCGGCGGGTTTCAATCTTTTTTTGAACTTTAAGGATAGAGAGGATGTTTTCATCTGAAAGATTGAAAAACTGTTTTAATATGTCACTTAACGCTCTTTTTTTATTTTTCTGCTTTGCCTCCCTGGCCTGGAGCGTCAGCGCCTTGTTCAACTGGGTGGTGTCAATGAGTTCTTTTTTAACCGCAATGGCGCCAAAGCGCTTGTTCATTTCCATCTGCTCAAGTTCTGATTTGGCAATGGTATTCAGGGCATCGGCAAGCAGCTCATCCTTAATCCTGTCCTGAGTGAGCAGAACAGCGGCCCGGTCCGCAGCAGTCATGTCATTGCTCTGGACAAGGATATCCCCTATTTTAACACTCTTATGACTTTTCCTGAAGATCTCAACCTGGAGATCGAGTGCTTTTTGAACTTTGGCTGAAGAAACAAATTCATTGGCAACACCGATCTTTCCGAATTTTTTATCTGCCATGAGCAGATCAAGGTGCCCCTTTATCGCACAGAGCATCTTGAATTTTTCTTCGCTTAATACATTATGATCACGGAAAAAACCTGAAACAGATGGCTTTTTGGTCTCGTGAGGATATTCCAGCGCTTTGGGTAGAATTTGTTTTTCCTTCTCCGCTGTGATGAAGCGGCAGTTGGCCGCAAGCTCGAGAAGGGACTGAATCTTTTTAGAATAATTATGTTTTGCTTTTTTCTTTGCCATACCCCTTTTCTTTGTTTAAGGCAGGCCCGCCTTATTCGCTGAGTACAAGGGAAATGATATCATTGATGGAACGTTTAAGACCCGGTATCTTACTGGCGCTGCGGCCTGCCACATTGAGTGATTTAACTTTGAACTGCGGCATCCATTTCCGAAGCACTTTGGAAGGATTTTTTTCTGTCTCAAGATCAATGTGCAGCCAGGGTTTTTTGTGGGCCTTTGCAAAATTGATGGAATCCTGGGCACTCGGCGTCAGTCTGCCGTAAGAAAAAACAACGGTCCCATCTGCATCAAGCACATTTTTTTCTATATTTTCCTCTTCCTCGCCTTCATCTTTTGATAAATCAATGACCTCGCTGAGCTGATCGTTCAACTCATCAATTTTCCGATGGCTGCCGGCCTGTTTCCGCATGCCTTTGAATGTGTCAACCTCTGCGCCGGTGATGGCTGCGGTCAGGTTTTCAATCGTGGCAATCAACTGGTCGAATTTTTCATTGAGCGCTTCAAACTGGGCATTGTCCATGGGAGACATGGCAACCATGCCCCCGGCTGCCGCCGGGTCAGCCGGGGCAGGTCCCCCAAGCTTGACACGGATCTCCTCCTTGGTCATGCCGGAGTTCTGGTAGTAGCCGTAAATTTTTTGAATCAGCTCTTCTGCGTCAGGCGGGTATTCCTTGACCCCTTCCCGCTCAACCGGATCAGGAAAAAACTCTTCAAACCGGCTGATATACTCGCGAATTGTACTAGAGGAAATATCCAGGTCTTTGGCCATTTGAACAATCGATTTCATAACGTTTTCCTCTGCCCGCTATTCAAATTGACGAATCGTAATAAGTCTGCCGGGAATGTTGATTAATAGTGACGCTTATGATGTATTTATAAGCGATATCCTTTACGAATACAATCTTTTTTTTAACCGAAGCCCCCGTCTGAACGGCCCTGAAGAGCGCAAAAAAAAATCTTGAGAATTTTGCTTGAACAACGTAGTATAAAAGTGCCGTACAGCTGTCCAGGCTGAATCCTGGATGGTATCAAACTCAAAATGGTTTCATACGAAGGATTAAAACGCCGGACGACACCGCGATGGCATCTTGATATCGCAGACCATTTCCGCAGAGGAGGCAGATGGCTGAAAAATTCGACCACACCGTATTAATTGTTGATGACGAAGAACAGGTCGGCAAGTCTTTAGGCCGACTGATGAAATCCATCGGCTCAAAATATGTTTACATGGAATCGGGCCAGGCCGCTCTGGACTACATGAAGACTGTGGACAAACCCTTTTCATTGATTCTGTCCGACCAGCGGATGCCGCAGATGGAAGGTTCGGTCTTTCTTGAAAAAGCCAAAGAGGTTTCGCCGGATACCATCCGTTATCTGATCACCGGGTATGCAGATGTGGATGCGGTGACCGAAGCGGTCAACAAAGGATCCATTCACCGGTATATTTCAAAACCCTGGGACAACAAAATTCTTGCAGAAACGGTTCGAGCAGGACTTGAACAGCATGAAATGATCATGGAAAATCATAAGCTGTTTGCCCTGGCAAAAGAACAGAACGCCAAACTCTACACCTTGAACAAGGAGTTGAAAAAAAGCGCGGCCGTGCATGAAAAGGCGATTATCCAGAAAGACAAACAGATCAAGGAATTGAATAGCCGGCTGGAAAGGGGATTTGAGAACCGCAACTATATCAACGAAATAGAAGCCCTTCTCAAAGAAAAAAACATGCTGGAGGAATCCAAGATGAATCCACTGTATGTGGCCATTATCGCTGAATTATATGAGCAGTTCCAGGACATCGCTGCCCGGAACGGATTTGAAATGCCTGAAACCATTCCTGGAGTTTAATATTGGCTGATAACAGCGAATACGGTATCCTCGTGGTTGATGACGATGAGCCCATCGTCAAGAACATGCGCCGGGTCCTTCGGAGAAAAGGGTTCACCAAAGTCATATCCGCACTGAACGGTGAGCAGGGGATCAAACTGCTGGAAACCACCCAGCCGCCGTTTTTCCTTGTCATGTCAGACCAGCGCATGCCCGGCATGTCCGGCAGTGAATTCCTTGAAAGAGCATATTGATCAGCCCGGAATCCCGACGGATGCTGATCACTGGATATTCCAATTTTGACGCCATTATTGATGCGGTTAACAAAGGCGAAATCCATCAGTATATCTCAAAACCCTGGGACAATGACGACCTGCTTTTAAGAATCTCAAACGAACTTGAAGTCTACAAAAATTTCCAGGAAAGAAAACACCTGTACAACGTTACCAA
>CAZLNA010000065.1:0-2173 GCA_964560485.1 uncultured Desulfobacula sp.
AAATCGATGAAGACGAGGAGATCGAGGAGATAGCGCTTGACGAGGATGAAGAACTCGAAGAAATCGATGCCGACCTTGATGTGGAAGAGATCGACGAACTTGATGAAGATATAGAGGAAATTGAGCTTGATGAGGATGAAGAACTCGACGAGATTGAAATCGATGAAGACGAGGAGATCGAGGAGATAGCGCTTGACGAGGATGAAGAACTTGAAGAAATCGATGCTGACCTTGATGTGGAAGAGATCGATGAACCAGATGAAGATATAGAGGAAATTGAGCTTGATGAAGATGAAGCGCTCGACGAGATTGAAATCGATGATGACGAAGAGATCGACGAACTTGATGAAGATGAACTAAAGGCACTTGAGGAATACCGGCAAAAAAAAGAACTTGCTGAGCATTTTGACCAGACACTGGGAGAAAGGGAAAAAAAGTTTAATAAATACACGACCGTCCCGGATGGGGAATATACCATTGGGTCCCGGAAAAGCATAAAATCAAGCCTTGAACTCCAACTATTTCACATGCCGAAAGTCTATATTGGGATATATCCGGTGACCAATGCGTTTTTTGAAGTTTTTGTTGAAGAAACCGGATATGTGACCACAGCTGAAAAAATGGGGTTTTCCAGGGTATATACCGGCAATTACAAAAAAACCGAAAATGGGGCTGACTACAGCAAGAGTTCTGGTTCCCGGGATGTTGAAAAGGCCTGCTGGTTCCAGCCCTCCGGACCGGGGTCAAACCTGCATGGGAAAAGAAACCATCCCGTGGTTCAGGTCAGCGTGGAAGATGCCATGGCTTTCGCGTCCTGGATCGGAAGACGCCTGCCGACTGAAGCAGAATGGGAAGCCGCAGCCAGAACCGATATTGGAAACAGATTTCCCTGGGGAAATGATTTTCTGCCGGAGGCTCTGAACATCGAACAAAGCGGCCTGGCAGATACCAGTGAGGTCGATCGGTATGATGCGTTTGCCAATGAATTTCAAATCTGTGACATGCTTGGCAATGTCATGGAATGGACCTGCGATACCCAGGTGCCGCCGCTGAATGCCGGCAGCAGCGCCGCCTGCTGCATTGCAAAGGGAGGGGCGTGGAATGCCAAAGCGACTCTTGACATCAGCTCCAGGGCTTTATTTAAACATGGGTTTTCATCAAACACCATCGGCTTCAGGTGCATTTCGGAAATCTTTCTATAAGCATTGAAGGAATATTTAATGGATGACCTGATCCAGCAATACCTGGATTATCTGATGATTGAAAAAGGCCTGGCAGAAAACAGTCTGGCGTCCTATTCAGCAGACCTGGTTCAATTTGTTTCATTTCTGGAGCAAAACAGGATAGATCAGCTCGATCAGGTTGGAACAACTGTTATTCTGGGGTGGATGGTTGATCTTTCAAAAAAGGGGCTTTCAGCCAAATCAAGGGCCCGGCATCTTATTTCAGTCCGGGGGTTGTACAAATTCCTTGCCAGGGAACATATCATTTCGAGTAATCCGCTCAGGATGGTCGATATCCCGAAAACCGGGCTCTCTCTTCCAAAAGTCATGAGCCAGACAGATGTGATTGCCTTACTGGATACACCTGATACCCGAAAACCGAGAGAAATGCGAAATGCCGCCATGATGGAAATCATGTACGCCGGCGGCCTGCGGGTCTCAGAGCTGATCGGACTCAACTGCCAGGACATAAACCTGGAAGCCGGGTTTGTCCGGGTAATGGGTAAAGGGAATAAGGAGCGCGTGGTCCCCATTGGCTCGCACGCAAGAGAGCGGACACTGGAATGGCTTTCTCTAGGACGGCCTTCCCTGCTCAAAGGCCTGGCTTCATCTTTTCTTTTTGTTGCGCGTGCAGGAAAACCCATGACGCGCCAGGCTTTCTGGAAAATCTTAAAAAAATATGTTCTTCAGGCAAATCTGAATCCGGACATTACCCCGCACACACTGCGCCACTCATTCGCCACCCATCTGATTGAAGGCGGGGCTGATTTAAGATCTGTACAGACCATGCTCGGTCATTCAGATATTTCCACCACCCAGATTTACACCCATATATCCAGAGACTATCTGATGCAGATGCACCGTAAATATCACCCGAGAAGCTAGAAGCTATCTCAAAAAAAAGATTTTGGTCTAAATTCAAGGCTGAGGAAAAATTCAACCGGAGTTAT
>CAZLNA010000065.1:2273-4267 GCA_964560485.1 uncultured Desulfobacula sp.
AAAAAAAAGATTTTGGTCTAAATTCAAGGCTGAGGAAAAATTCAACCGGAGTTATCTAGTTGATATTACGAGGATTTAATTTTTCCGAAAACACAGAAGTTAGGGCAAAAGACTTTTTTGAGATAGCTTCTAATTATCGATTTGATTTTCAATATAATTCACGTTATTATAGTCGGGATTCATAACTCATTGGGATACAAACCGCAGCCGGATACCCCTCCTTTGTAATGTGTGTATCCGTAATCTGGACAATTAAAACCAATGAAAACCCAGTACCGATAAATATGCCATTTAGACGCAGCCATCCTTTTACGATAATTGCCTTAGGCGTTCTGATTCTGTGCTGCCTATCCGGATGCAAAACCGGTTCCGGGAAAACGCAGAGCCAGCGAATCTATTTTGATGCCTATGGTTTGCATGTGGGCAATGTCCAGGATAAAGAAGACGTTCCAGACCCTGCTTCCGAAAAGGGGCAATTCATTCCATTCAGCGATTCACGGCTTCCAGAGGGATTGGAAAAAAATTCTCTGCTGACCTTTGTCGCATCTTTCAGCATTCCGGAATCCTTATCCGGCAAAGACTTGATGCTTTTTGTGCCGGAAACCCAATATCCTATTGAGATAAGAATTAACCGCCAGCTGGTTTTTTCAAGCGGTGTCATGGAGTCAGACCGGGTGATTGACAGATTCAACGGAGAACGCGAATTCCTCCCCCCGGGTCTGTTAAAAACGCCAGAGCCCAACCAGATAATGATCCAGATGATTCCCGGCAGGGTCAGGATCGGTCCGCCCAAACTTTTTATCGGCGAAATAAAGGATGTTTCAGCGGAAACGGCTGCCTATAACTTTGCTCATTTTTATAATTTCTTTGTTTTCACCATGCTCAGTTTTTTTCTCTTCATCATGTTCGCCATGTTCTGGGCTGGAACCGGTTTCAGAAAACTATCCCAGGCCTATTTTGCCCTTGCCTGCATGTTTTTCAGCGGCGGATATGCCCAGGCCGTTGGATCTTATTTGTTCTACGACGGGCTGTTTCTCTGGAAAATTTCGAGGTTCTGTTTTGTTTCAGCGCTGATTTGTGTGTTTTTCTTGGCCTTAACCTTTACGAAATACAAGCCATGGACCAAAAAAATCTGGATCAATCTCGCCGGCCTGGCCCTTATCCTGATCTTAGGGGTCCTTTTTGGGGTCCAGGAAAACAAATTTGATGTCAAACAAACTTTTTCATGGGTTTCAAAACTATTGATAAGCCCTGTATTAATCGGCATTCCCATCATGCTCCTGGTTGATTATACCCGACGGCGGAACCGTGAATCCTTGATATTTTGTATTGCCATGTCGCTCGCATCGGCGGCCGCGTTCAGGGATATTGTGTATAACATCAATTTTGAGCCCCCCAGAATATGGCTTGTACCCTTCGGATTCATGGTTCTTGAATTCGGTATCATCTATGTCATGTCACTGGAACAAAGGCAGTTGTTCAAAACCATTTCTGCGCAGAAAAAAACCCTGGAAACCACCAATGACGATCTCAGAGAAGCGAAAATGCAATCAGAGCAGGCCAGCCGTGCCAAAAGCCGTTTTCTTTCAAATATGAGCCATGAGATCAGGACGCCCATGAACGGCATCATCGGTATGAACCGGCTTCTGCTCGACACAAATCTTGATAATACACAAAAGGAGTTTTCCACTGCAGTCATGGAAAGTGCGGAAACTTTACTTCAGATCCTGAATGACATCCTTGATTTTTCCCAGGTGGACGCAGGGCATCTTGATCTGGAAACCATTGATTTCAACATTCATACCATGATGGAAGATTTCATTGGGGCTCAGGCTTTTAAAACCGCAGATAAACCTGTGGAACTGGTTCTTGCTGTTGACCCGCTGATTCCAACCTATGTCAAGGGTGATCCGGGAAGGCTCCGCCAGATCTTAGGGAACCTGATAGACAATGCCGTCAAATTCTCCAGTGACGGCGAGATCCTGGTCAAGACC
>CAZLNA010000065.1:4367-8975 GCA_964560485.1 uncultured Desulfobacula sp.
CCTGATAGACAATGCCGTCAAATTCTCCAGTGACGGCGAGATCCTGGTCAAGACCAGCCTGGACAGAGAGGCCGCTGACAAAATTGTTCTGCAGTTTTCGGTTAAAGATCAGGGTATCGGTATCGAGAATCAGGACCTTGAAAATCTGTTTGAAACCTTTACCCAGGCCGACACCTCTGATACGCGGAAATACGGCGGAACAGGTCTTGGGCTTGCCATCTGCCAGAAACTGGTTCATCTAATGGGCGGAGAAATCGATATTGAAAGCATTCCCGGTCAAGGCACAACCGTCACGTTTACCACTCACCTGTCCCGGTCAGACAAAGCGGTCGAACATCAGGACAATGCCGATATCAGAGGGCTGAAAATCCTGTATATTGAAGAAAACAAAACCCTTCAGGAAGTGACCGCCACCCAGTTGTCCGCATGGAAAACGGATTATCATATTACCCATTCAGCATCACAGGGGCTGAAAATGATGGATTCCGCCTTCAAAGCAGGCCACCCTTTTCAAGTCGCTATTTTTGATACCGCTCTGTCAGATATGGACGGCCTCTCCCTGGCAAAGGCCATAAAAAACAATCCCTCTCTTGAAAAAACCGCCCTGGTAATGATCGCTTCAGTTGGCAGGCGCGGGGATGCCAGGCACTATCACGACAATGGATTCACCGCCTATTTTACCAAACCGATGCGTCAGTCAGATCTCCAGGACTGCCTGATTCAGATCGCTGTCAATCTGAAACAGAATCGGTCCAGCCAGGATCTGATTACCCGTCACAGCATCAGTGAACAGAAAAGGAGTAAATTTGTACTGCTCCTTGTTGAGGAGAATCCGATCAACCAGAAGGTCACACTGAGCATGCTAAAGCGGCTGGGTTTCAGGGCAGATGTGGCATCAGACGGATATACAGCTATCAAGGCCCTTGAAAATGCCTGTTATGACCTGATATTTTTAGATGCCCACATGAGAGAAATGGACGGGTATGAAACGGCCAGGATTATCCGGGACAAACGTTCAAATGTCATTGACCACCAGGTTCCGTTAGTCATGATGACGAACCGGTCCCCGGATGCAGATCAGCAGATTGAATCTTTTGGAATAAATGATTTTATCCCCAAGCCGGTCAGCCCGGAAACACTGTCCGGTGTTCTCAAAAAATGGCTGGCGAACAAAAAAGCCAGCACAACTAAAAATATCTATGTTCTGATTGTGGATGACAACCCCATCAACCGGAAAGTGGTTGCCGGTACCTGCAAACGCCTGAACTGGCAGTCTGACACGGCCAATGACGGCCGTCAGGCGGTTCAACTGCTTGAGCAAAAAGAGTACGACCTGGTCCTCATGGACTGCCAGATGCCTGAAATGGACGGGTATGAAGCAACAAGCATCATCCGGGACACTGCCTCAAAGGTAAAAAACCATGATATCCCAGTGATTGCAGTCACTGCCAGCAGTGGTGAAGAAAACCGGAAACGTTGCCTGGATGCGGGTATGGACGACTTTATAACGAAACCGGTTAAACTGCCAATCCTAAAAGATACCGTGTTGAATTTGCTGGATCGGTCAGGATCTGCTTAGAAGCTATCTCAAAAAAATAGGATTTGGCCTTAATTCAAGGCTGAGGAAAAATTCAACCGGAGTAATATAGTTAATATTTCGAGGATTTAATTTTTCCGAAAACACAGAAGTTAGGTCAAAAAACTTTTTTGAGATGGCTTTTAGTTATGAGAGTTGATTCCGAGGCCGTAAACATGATATGAAACAAGGCTGTTTTTTAAACGTGCTGTAAATAAAACAGAAACAGACGCAAATAAATGAAAGCTGATTCGCCTGTGGAAGACCAGACCCTTGTTCATGACATTCTCAGAGAGGTTAACAAACCGATTTTTGTGCTTAAGCAGGAAAAGGCCGGGTTGCAAACGGCTCCTGTTTTCACCCCCAGCATGGACGGCCGCCCGTTTGAACACCTGCTGGCGTTTTCTCCGGCGCTGCCACCGGCAACACTCGGGGACGATTATTTCAAAAAACGTCACAACCTCACCTATGCTTATATCGCAGGCGCCATGGCAAATGGCATCACCTCCTGTCAAATGGTATCCACCATGTCTGAAAACGGTATGCTTGGTTTTCTCGGTGCTGGCGGACTTTCCCTGGATGAGATTGAAAAGAATATCATTGAACTGAAGACGCGTCTGGAAAACCGGCCGTTTGGGTTTAACCTGATCCACTCCCTTTCTGATCCTGATCATGAAATGGCTACTGTTGAACTCTATTTAAAACATAAGGTCCGCCTGGTGAGCGCAGCAGCCTTCATGCGAATGACGCCTGCCCTGGTGTACTACCGGGTTAAAGGCATCCACACGGATAATTCCGGCCGGATAATCACACCCAACCAGATCATTGCCAAAGTCTCCCGGGTCGAAATCGCACGGCAGTTTTTTTCGCCGCCGCCAGAAAAACTGATCCATCACCTGCTCGACCAGGGCAGAATTACCCGGGAGGAAGCCCGTCTTTCAAGGCAGATACCCATGGCGCAGGACCTGACGGCTGAAGCGGATTCTGGGGGACACACTGATAACCGGCCAGCCCTGACCCTGCTGCCGACCATGCTGGCGCTAAAAAACGAACATATGGAGACCCATGCCTATACCGAGCCGCTCTGTGTCGGACTGGCCGGCGGGATTGCAACACCACAGTCTGCGGCGGCCGCATTCAGCATGGGTGCTGCATACATACTCACAGGATCAATCAACCAGTCCTGTGTTGAAGCCGGAATCTGCAATGAGGTTAAACAGATGCTCTGCCAGGCAGAGCAGGCTGATGTGGCCATGGCTCCTGCAGCAGATATGTTTGAAATCGGTGCCAGGGTTCAGGTCTTGAAACGCGGGACGCTTTTCCCGGTCCGGGCGGAAAAGCTTTACAAATACTACCGTAATTATGACTCTTTTGAAGATATAGATGCCAGAGACAGATCAGAGATTGAGGGAAAAATCCTGCAGACCGGCTTTGATCAGGCCTGGCAATCAACAAAACAATTTTTTCTCAATTCAGGGAATACCCGTGAAATCGAAAAAGCAGAGCAGCTGCCAAAACACAAAATGGCTCTGGTTTTCAGATCTTATCTCGGTCTATCTTCGAAATGGGCAATCCAGGGCAATGTGAAACGAAAAATGGATTATCAGATCTGGTGCGGCCCTGCCATTGGTGCCTTCAACCAGTGGGTGAAATCAAGTTTCCTCGAACATCCTGAAAATCGAAAAACAGCAACCATCGCATTAAATCTATTGTTCGGAGCAAGTGTGTATACGCGGGCTTCCATACTCAACCTTCAGGGAATCGCACTGCCCAGCAGTGCAGATGTTTTCAGGCCTCTACCCCGATCCGGGCTTGAAGACCTTCTATAACCCTTCCCACACTGCGTTTGTGTAAAACTTTTGTCAAATCCACCGGCTTCAGGTGATTACTGCATACGGACATAATATAGTAGCAGACCATGTATTGAATTAATTTGAAACAATGCCCTGAGGTATTCTGCACAAGCCGGTTAAACAGATAATTATGGATCAGAAACACCCTGTCGCCATCATTGGAATGGGATGCATATTCCCAGGCTCGAAAAACCTAAAGGATTATTGGCAACTGCTGTTTAACGGCATTGATGCCATTGAAGAGATCCCGGATAAAACCCATTGGCAGCTGAAAGATTATTTTAACCCAGACCCTGCTGCACCAGACCAGACCTATTGTAAGCGCGGCGGTTTCCTGCCTGAAACCCTCTTTGATCCGCTGGCCTATGGTATCCCGCCGAACAATCTGGAAGCAACAGACACCTCCCAGCTGCTGGGGCTCGAAGTTGCCCGAATGGCCCTGGAAGATGCCGGTTATCCTGTTCACCACCCGTATCTTCAGGAGAAAAAGGTAAATGTCATCCTCGGCGTAACCGGTACTCAGGAGCTGGTGATACCGCTTGGCGGACGGCTCGGCCACCCGGTGTGGAAAAAAGCCATTCAGGATTCCGGCCTGCCGGAAGAAAAAACTGCTGAAATTCTCGACCGGATCAGTTCAGGATATGTACAATGGCAGGAAAATTCATTCCCCGGTCTTCTGGGAAATGTGGTGGCTGGCAGAATTGCCAACCGGCTGAATCTTTCAGGTACCAATGCAGTTGCAGATGCTGCCTGCGCCAGTTCGCTGGCAGCGGTGCACAATGCTGTCATGGAACTGAACACAGGGAAATGCGATATGTCCATCACTGGCGGAGTGGACACGCTGAACGATATTTTCATGCACATGTGTTTTTCCAAAACCGGTGTCCTCTCTCCGACCAGTGATGCCAAGCCCTTTTCCAAAGATGCAGACGGCACCATCCTCGGTGAAGGCATCGGGATGATGGTATTAAAACGCCTCAAAGACGCTGAAAAGGATGAAGACCGGATCTATGCCGTTATTAAAGGACTCGGGACATCCAGTGACGGCAGGACATCTGCCATATATGCCCCTGAAGCGCAGGGCCAACTCAAAGCCCTGAACGAAGCGTACCAGGAAGCTGGAGTCGCACCGTCTTCAGTTGAACTGATCGAAGCACACGGAACCGGTACCCGGGTAGG
>CAZLNA010000066.1:0-8870 GCA_964560485.1 uncultured Desulfobacula sp.
CAATCTCGGCGGTGCCTATATGAAGCTGGAACAGTGGGATCTGGCCATTGAAACCTATGAAGCGGTTTCTGCCAATCTTTTATATGCCACCCCAGAGATGCCCCTGTCCAATATCGGGTGGGCATATCTTCACCAGGGCCGTTTCAGGCAGGCCCAGCAGTCATTTTATCAATCCCTGGAAATCAGGCCCAATTTTATCAATGCCCTTCATGGTCTTGCCAGCATTCATTTAAAACAGCGCAACTGGGTGAAGGCACTTGAATTTATCGATGGTGTTCTCAGGAGCAATCCCGGTACGGCCATCCTTCATGCGGACCGGGCAAAAGCCTATGAAGGCCTGAAGGAATATAAAAAAGCAAAAAGCAGCTGGCAGGTAGTGCTCAGGCTGGTCCCCATGCATTCACCCCTGGCAAAAGAAGCTCAAAAAAACCTCTCCCGCCTGGAAATGCAATAGCAGAGAACAACAGATCCGGATCGCACTAATCAGGACCCACCCGGATTGGCAAAAGCATTTCGTTTCTGCTCCAGCTGAACAATGGACGGTGTGATGAAAATCAGCAGTTCGGTCCGGTTGTCCGTATTCCGGTCGGTCCTGAAAAGCCGTCCAAGGATCGGGATGCCCGACAGGATCGGCGTACCGGAAGAACTTCTGTTGTCCGTCGTTTTGACAATCCCGCCGATGACAATGGTGTCACTGTCATTCACCAGCAGTTCAGTCTGGGCTTCATTGGTGGATAGTGACGGAACCCCGTCTGTAATAGAATCAATATCATTTTTTGTCAGGTAGACATTCAATGCGATCCGCCGGTCCGGGGTGACATGGGGCGTTACTTCGAGCAGCAGGTCGATGCTTTTGAATTTAACAGAGGAACCACCGGTATCATCCCTTTCAAGGTATGCATACTCCAGACCCTGCTTGATCTTGGCCTTTTTATTGTCCAGTGTCAGAATCCGCGGGGAAGAAATCACTTTTACATCGCCCTTTGTTTCGGATGCAGCGATCTGAGCATTCAACTGGGTGGTGCTTGAACCGAACAGTCTGAAAAAGTTAAATGATCCGGTTGTCACCGGCGCTGCGATCGGGCTGTTGAATGCCGTGGTGAAATCCTGAACCCCGGTGACCCCTGTGGTGCGCTCTGAAAGACTTAAGCCCATGCCAAGCTCTCTAGAGAAATTTTTGGTCACTTCCACCACTTTGGCCTCAATCATAATCTGGGGTGTCACCCGGTCAAGGCGGTAAATGATCTCCTTGGCCTGATCCACCTTTGCCTGGACATCGGTGAGGATAATCATATTGGTCCGTTTATCCACACTGATGGTTCCGCGCTTTGGTGTAAGGATCTGCGTCAGATGCGGTCGGATATCTTTTTCAGCATCTGAATAGTTGATGGGAATATATTCTGTCACCAGCGGTTCCAGGCTTTTTTTCTGGGCCAGGGCTTTTTTCCGGGAAGCAATGATATCCTGCCGGGCTTTCTCTTCCTTTTGCAGTGTGGCGAGTGTGGCAATCCTGATCACATTGCCTTCTTTTTTCTGGCCCAGATTATTCATTTTCAATACCAGGTCGAGAACCTGATCCCAGGGCACAGGTTCTTCAAGCGTAAGTGTCACCTTGCCGGAAACATTTTTATCAATGGCAAAATTGAGCCCGCCAACACTTCGTAAAATCCTGAATACATTCTTGATATCAGTTTCAAAAAAATCGAGCTTGATTTTTTCACCGGTATAGACTTTGGGTACACCGAAAATCTCTTCTTCAATACTTTTCTTTTTGACTGGGGGTGCCGGTGCGGCCGGCTGCGGGGCCGTCACCTGAGGCGATTCAGCTTCAGTCCTCTGGATCTCAGCCACCTGCCTGCCGCTGACCACCTTTTTCTTGGCTTTGGTAAACTTTGGCGGTGTAATGGTTGAGGCTTCAAAAAACAAAGAAAGGGTGTTCTTCTCCTGGACCACCCGGTAAGGCACCTGGTCACGGATATTGATTTCAATCTTTGCGTTTTTCTCTTTACCCGGAACCTGGATCGGCATCAGGCTTTCAACAGCTGATTTAAAATAGTAGGTCAGAATCGGACGTTTGTGATAATCCGGGATTTCCGTGTTGTACAGGTTGAGATAAAGCTTTTTTTCGCCGCCCTGTATGATGTCGTATTTTACCGGATGGGTGGTCTGTATAATAATATCAGAGGTGCCGTCTTCCATGGCGTTGAATTCGATATCCGTCATCCGGACCGTCTTACCCGGCACAACTGCAGGTGCAGGTGCGTCCGCCCTGGCAGTGATGGTTTTCTGCGGTGCGGCAGCAACCGGCCGGACAGCCGGTTCAGGTGACTTCTGAACGGCCATGACCGGCTCCTGTTCTGACAGACCAAGCAGTTGGAGCGTCAGGTTGGAACCATTTTCAACCATTTCATAATCAAGATCTTCCTTAAGCAGAATCTCTATCTTTGCTGTGGTTTTTTCTGCATCGGCGTAGGACACTTTCATTCCGCCGATCCCCCTGTAATCAATGGCAGGAGAACGAAAACCATCCGCAATCATGGTTTCAGGAAGGTATACCGCAATGCCGAATGGAAAGGATTGTTTGATGGAAGTGTAGACCAGCCGCTGATTCCCCTGAATGCGGATTTCAATCACCTCGCCTTTGGTTTCAACATCAATGTCCGTAATCTTCCGTTCCGGGCCACTTTCTGTCATTTTGGCGGCTGTCTGCGGCACTGCCGTTTGAGTGCTTTTTTTTGCGTCGGGTTCAGGCTGAACAGAGTCGGATTTTTTGGCAACACACCCAGCAATCATAAAAAGAGCCAGCAATATTGCCGCCACGCTGACTAAACGGTTCACTCTTTTCATTTGAAAAATAGGCATATCACTCCTCATCACTAAAATTGTGTAGTTTTATTTCCTGGGTCTTTTCTCTCAACCGGCCTTTGAAGTCTTCAACCAATTCCTTGACCACGATACTTGTTTTTTTTATCTGCGCTATCCTGCCTTGATTCTTTCCGATATAGGTTCCGACGCCGACTTCATACCCTTTGCCACTGGCTTCTTCCACCATGGCGATTTTGGTGTTTTTACCCGGGATGTCAATCACGGCAACCAGCCGGATCTGGCTGAGGTCAACTTTTTCCAGTGGTGTTAAAATCCGCTTGGGCCGTTCTTTTCTGACAACTTTTGTTTCAGTTCTATTCTGGATCAGGGGTTTGAACGGATCTATTTTTCCTGCTGCATTGTAATGCTCAACAACAGGCGAATCGCTTGCTTCAAGCATTGCAAGGATGTCTTTCTTTTTTTTCTCTTTGGGGATTGGTTCTTCTTTTTTCACTGATTGCGGCTTGCTTTTTTTCTTTGCCGCCAGTCGCTGTGCTGCCTTTCTCTCTGCATCTGTTGCTGTTTTCCCTGGTTTGGCCTTAACCGGTTTGGGGGCAGCTATCTTTTTATTGACCACATCCGATTTGACTGTTTTCGGCGTGTCGGAAGAATCCTCGCAGGCCGGCAGCAGGCAGAGCAGTGCCCAGAACAATAAAATCGCGAGTATGTTGAACCTGACCCTTTTCATCGTTAACAGATGTCCCTATTTATTTCTTTTTTTTTCTTTTCCGCTTTTGTTTGTTTTTATCAATATCTTTTTGTTCAAGAAACATGTAGGTCACGGCCTTGCATTTCATGGTAAGCGCTTTCCCGCCTTTTTTGGCTTTGACTTCCACGTTTCGAATATTGACAATCCGGTTGAGCCGGGTGACCTGGAAAAAGAAATCGGTCAGCTGATGATACCGGCCCACAACTTCAATGGACACCGGGATTTCTTTGTAGAATGTCCGGTTCCTTTCACTGTCCGGTTTGAACAGATGAAACGCCAGTCCTGCATCACTGCCGGCCCGTGAAATACCCGTGAGAAGAGAAGGCAGCTCGCGTTTGTCCGGCAGGGCCTTCATGGCGGCATTGAATTCAGCCTGTTTGGCTGCCATTTTCTTTTCCATTTTAAGCAGCTGGCTGGCTTCTTTTTTATAATTGGCCAGTTTCTTCTGCTGGGCCTCGTATGTGGCTTTAACCTGCTTTAATTCCTTATGCTTGGGCATATAGATAAAATAGTAATAGGCTCCGCCAATGGCTGCAAAGGTCACCAGGCAGATCACTAATCGCTGAACTTTTGTCAATGCGCCGATTTTTTCAAAAACCGGGGCAAGCTTTTCTTTCAGCGGTGCAAGAATGTCTTTTTTCTGGCTCATTTCTTACCTTTTTTGCCTTTTTTCCCTTTTTTATCTTTTGCCTTCTGTTCTTTTACCGGTTGTGTTTTCCGGCAGAGCAGCTCAAAAGATTTGAGCATGACACCCCCTTTGAATTTTTTCATTTTTGCTGTTTTTAAATCAACTTTATCAAAAAGAGGGGATTGCTCAAGGCGTTCCATAAAATCTGCAATTGTCGGATTATCAAATGCAATGCCTGTAATCGTGACATTTTTCGGTGTCGTCTTAATGCTTTCCAGCCACATCCGTCCGGGAACAATCAGCTGGGTCATGGTGTCAAAAAGTACCAGTTTCTTTTCTCTTTGTGTCTGCAGCGAGTAGACCACATCAAGCTTTTCATCCAGGCGTTTTAAATCCTTTTTGATTTTTTTTACACGGTTGGCCTTTTCTTTAAATTTTGTAATCTGCAGGTTGACATTCTCAGTTTTGGTTTTGACATCAAGGATTTCCTTGTTCACCAGATCTGTATAGTACCACAGTGCCACAATGGAAAAGGCGATCAACAGGAGGAAGATAGACACCTGGCGTCTGATATTTTCTTTTTTACGCGCAAGCCTGAATGGCAGCAGATTAATGCGTATCATTTGTCATCAATCTTTCTGAGGGCCAGCCCGATGGCAATGGGTGCCAGAGGGCCGGCTTTTGTCGTAAACGCATCTGGAAATTTTCTTTCATTGACAATTAATCCTTCAAACGGATTAATCACGGAAACATCAGCCTCGAGTTCTGATAAAAGGGCTTCTTTGAACCCCTGGACAAATGCGCCGCCGCCGCTGAGCACGATTTTTTCAACCCGCTCATCATTGGCACCGCTCTGGTAAGTGTTTACGACCTCGCAGATTTCAGAGCACCATGACTGGGCCACGTTCAGCCGGACCCGTTCGACGTCACTGACACTCACGACACCACCGGCTTCGGAGTTGACTGCCTGCAGGGCTTCGTCAACCGTGATTTCAAACTGATCGCAGAGCGCTTCAATCACCTGATTGGTACCGGATATCGTATCCCGCATCATCAGGGACGAATTATTTTTCAAAATGTTAAGCGATGTTTTGGACGCGCCCACGTCAATCAGCAGGGTGACTTTCTCCTGGCTTTCATATGGCAGGATTTCGTAGGCATTCTGAAGCGCAAAGGTGTCCACATCGATAATCCTTGGATTCAGTCCTGCCATCTGGGTCAGTTCAATGTATTCGGCCACCAGGTCCTTTTTCACTGCCACCAGCAGCACATTGACCTGTTCCGGGGAGAACTGGCTTTCGCCCAGTACCTGGTAATCGATATTCACATCATCAATATCATAGGGGATATACTGCTCTGCCTCAGACAGGATGGTATCATGGAGTTCCTTTTCTGCCTGGGTGGTGGTATTAATGGTTTTAATGACCACAGAATGACCGCCGGTGGAGATGGCGACATTTTTCTCTCTGATTTTCTGGGCTTTAAAAAGGGCTTTGATTTCCTTGGCCAACCCCTCCATATCCACCACACGACCTTCAACAATAGTCCCTGGAGCGATTCGTGACATACCGAATTTGTGAAGGGTATATTCTTTGCCTGCTGTCTTTAATTCGGCAACTTTAATGGTAGAGGAGCCTATGTCCAGCCCGACAAGATGATCCTTTTTTCCGAATATCATACAGTGTCACTTTTGTTGGTTAACCCCAATGCCATTTAAGCAGCAAACGGCCAGCCATCTTTTATATTGATATGTAGCACCAATATGACTATACTCACCTTCAAAGTCAAGGCTTATCATGCCCTGACCCCAGTAATAGCAGAAAAAAGAAAGGCTTGTCAAACCTAAAAACAGAAAAATTATGTAATAAATGTCACAAAATATCGATAAATTGCAAGGTGTCAAACCTTTCCGCCTGGTCAAATTCTACACTTTTTCAGCCCTGATCATCATGTTCACGGCAACAATTGTCATCTCCGCGCTGAATGCTCACTGGGTCAGAAACCTGCTGCTTGAGAAAAGCCAGGCGTACGACACCCTGCTTGCAGAGAACCTGAACCACCAGATCTTTTCAAGATTCATGATCCCTGCACTGGTCAAATACGGAGAGATCAGGCTCAGGGAGGCCCAGCAGTTTCAGCTCATGGATCAGGTCGTCCGGTCCACACTCCATAGTTTTAACGTTGAACGGGTCACCATCTATGACAATAAGAACATCATTTCATATTCATATGACCACGCCCTGATCGGCCAGGAAAATGCAGGCGGCGTCCATTACGAAAAGGCCATGAAAAAAGAAGCAACGTCCCGGCTCCTTCAGAACGGCAGTTTTCTTGAGCTCATGTTCTGGTATCCCCAGGAAACCAAAATCGTCACCTTCTCTCCTTTAAGGGCGGACAAGCAAATGCTGGCCGGCCGCGAAGCACCGGTGTTCGGTGTTCTTGAAGTTATCCGTGATGTATCTGAAGATTACAAGGCCGTGTTCAAGCTTCAGGGTCTCATTGTGGGATCGTGTTTTGTGGTCATGGGGATATTATTTCTCGTTCTCCGGTTTGTGGTCAAACATGGAGAAAAAATCATTGAGCGCCGCGCAGAAGAACGATTAAAACTCAAGGAAAAGCTTCGCCAGGCAGAGCACCTCTCTGCAATTGGGGAAATGACGGCCGGCGTATCCCATGAGATCCGCAACCCTCTCGGGATTATTAAAAGCAGTGCCCAGCTGCTGAAAAAGAAAATGGAAAAGCTTGATGCCAAAAGTTCCATACCGGATATTATTGTTGAGGAATCCCAGCGCCTCGACAGTATTATTACGGATTTTCTCGATTTTGCAAGGCCGAAAACCCCGGATCTCCATCCTTGTAAAATAGAAGATGTCATAGAAAAAAACATCGCCTTTCTCGCCCCACAGATCGAGGAAAACAATATCACCATCGAAAAGCAGATCGCTCCGCATCTGCCCGAAATCCTGGCAGACAGTGCCATGCTATACCAGGCATTTTTGAACCTGCTGATCAATTCATTCCAGTCCATGGACACCGGGGGCACCATCACCATTCAGGCGAGTTACACCGCCGGGAACGTCGTCATCCATTTCATTGATAACGGCAATGGTATCCCAGAGGATGTCCTCCACAAAATATGGACCCCCTTTTTCACCACCAAGGATACAGGTACCGGGCTTGGACTGGGCATTGTCAAAAATATGATCGAAGCTCATAAGGGCAGCATCTCAATCACCAACCGTCAGCCGTCCGGAGCTGATGTAGAAATCATCCTGCCGGTTTAGGAGAACGCATCTATGGAAAACATCCTCATTGTTGATGATGAAAAAAACTACCCCATGATCATAGGCGAGCTGCTTCAGGAGGAAGGATATGCCACACTGACGGCAGCCAGCGGGATGGAAGCACTTGATATTCTCAAAGCAGAAGTCGTGGACCTGGTCCTGACAGATGTGAAAATGCCGGGGATGAGCGGAATTCAACTTTTAGAAAAGATCAAGGCCGTCAGCCCTGACCTGCCGGTCATCATCATGACCGCCTACGGGAGTGTGGAAAAAGCAGTTGAAGCCATGCATAAAGGCGCCTATACCTTTATTCTCAAACCATTTGAAAACCAGACCCTCACCGCCCACGTCCAGAAAGCCCTGTCGGTTTACCGGATCGTACAGGAAAACAGCATGCTCAAGGATGCAATTCTGTCTCGATACAGTTTTGACAATATCATCGGCAAAAGCAAGCCCATGCAGGCGCTGTACGAAATCATCCAGAAGGTGGGGCCTTCAAACGCCAGCATCCTCATTGAAGGAGAGAGCGGGACCGGTAAAGAACTTGTGGCTAAATCCATCCATTATAACAGCTCAAGAAAAGATGCACCGCTAGTGGCTGTGAATTGTTCTGCGTTTGCCGAAACCCTTCTGGAAAGCGAGTTGTTCGGACATGAAAAAGGTGCATTTACCGGGGCCGCCACCATGAAAAAGGGACGGTTTGAGCTGGCAGACAAGGGAACACTTTTCCTGGACGAAATTGGAGAGCTGCCTCTCTCTTTACAGGTAAAACTGCTCAGGGTTCTTCAGGAGAAAACCATTGAGCGCGTGGGGGGAACGCAATCGATTCCAGTTGATTTCAGACTGATCGCCGCAACCAATAAAACATTGGAGCAGGAAGTTAAGCAAGGCCGTTTTAGAGAAGACCTGTATTACCGGCTGAACGTGGTTAAAGCGGTTATCCCCCCGCTCAGGGAACGATCCGAGGATATTCCGCTGCTCATCAATCACTTTATTGACAAATACACCCATGATTCAGGCACTGTCACCGGGCCGTGCGAAATTGATCCCCAGGCTGTCAAGCTGCTGTGTGACCACTCCTGGAACGGAAATGTCAGAGAGCTTGAAAACATCATCGAACGCTCTGTCATCCTATGCAGCAACAACCTAATCACTGCATCCGACCTGCCGCCCCATGTCAGGGGTACTGCCTCAGCCACAATTGATCTTGACGGCATCCCTGAAGGGGCCGGCCTGTCAGAAACCCTGACTGCCGTTGAAAAAAGAATGATTCAGCGCGCCATGAAACTGTCCGGCAATGTCCAGACCAAAGCCGCTCAAATTCTGGGAATTGGCAAAAGCGGATTAAACCAGAAACTAAAAAAATTTAACCTGGACCGCTGAA
>CAZLNA010000067.1:0-8862 GCA_964560485.1 uncultured Desulfobacula sp.
ACCATAAGATCCTCTGACGCCCCGGCAGACATTCGTCTGCCGGGGTTTTGTTTTTTACAGACACAGACAGCAGACGCTCTTTATTTCTTTTTTGGTGAAAACCGCCCTGGCTGATTAAAAAAGAGCCATTGCAAAAGTCTGTTGCTGCAAAACGAGATTGAAATATTAAACAAATGCGAATATGATGTCTCAACGCTGATACCATCGTTTGAATGACGGTTCGAACGATCTATCGCGATCCCGGGCGGATCGCGAAAAGCTTGAATGATATGATACCCACTCGTGTGCTGGTCAAAAATAGAATGCAGCCTCTTCTGATTTTCTGGGTTGTGATGATAGTGATTGTGGCAGGCTTTGGCGCAACAGCGGCCGGAAGCGACACTGCAAAGCCGGTCCTGAATATCACCCTGACCCCGGAAGAGACGAAATGGATTGAAGATCATCCGTTTATAAGAGTCTCCGGCCCCAGGGCCTTCCCTCCCTTTCACTTTTTTGAAAAAAATGGGGCTCTCAAAGGGATTTCTGCGGATTATCTTTTCCTGATCATGGAGCAATTAGGGATTGCGGTGGTGGCCACCGGTGCACTGCCCTGGCCGGAAGTGCTCGAGAAAGCAAGACTAAAGCAGATTGATCTCATTGCCTGCGCAGCCAGGGTTCCGGAGCGGGAAGCCTACTT
This sequence comes from uncultured Desulfobacula sp., assembly GCA_964560485.1. Classification (GTDB taxonomy): domain Bacteria; phylum Desulfobacterota; class Desulfobacteria; order Desulfobacterales; family Desulfobacteraceae; genus Desulfobacula. The sequence continues at coordinate 677 of CAZLNA010000067.1, forward strand.
GAATTTCAGTGATTCTTATCTTTCTTTCCCTCTGGTGATTGTCAGCCGAAAGGATTCTGAGTTTATTGGCGGTATCGAAGATCTGTACGGGAAAACCCTGGCAGTTGTCCAGAAAAATGCGGTTATTGAATGGCTCCGACAAGATGGGGTTAAGTATCTTCCATATTCCGTCTCGACACCGCTCAATGGTCTGGAGGCAGTCGCGTTCGGGCGGGCAGATGCCCGGATTGAAAATCTCGCTGCAGCCAGTTTCCTGATTGAAAAACATGGGTTGACCAACCTTAAAATCGCCGCCCCCACCCCTTACGGACCTTATGATCTTCACATGGCGGTGCGGGAAGATGCGCCTGTGCTGTTGGGACTGATTAACAAAGCGCTTCGCAGCATCCCGCCTGAAACCCGTATTCAGATCCGGAGCAAATGGCTTTCTGTGCGGTATGAAAAGGGAACCAGCCGTTCTGAAGTGTTCGGCTGGATAGCTGGAATCCTTATTTTTTCCGTCAGCCTTCTGTGTCTGGTATTGATCTGGCGCAGACAATTGGGACAGGAAAGCCTGAACCGGCGCAAAACTGAAGCAGCCTTAAGAAACAGTGAGCAGAACCTGCTGGTATCAAAGCAAAAACTCGACCTGCATTTCAAGCATACCCCACTGGCAGTAATTGAGTGGGACCTGGATTTCAGGGTCAGCTCGTGGAATCCGGCTGCAGAAAAAATTTTCGGTTATAGCGAGTCGCAAATTCTTGGCCGGCAGGCTGCAATCCTTGTGCATGATGAGGATAAGCTGATTGTTGACGATGTCTGGTCCGCCCTTCTCGAACAAAGCGGCGGCAGCAGAAGCACCAACCGGAATGTGACCAAACAGGGGGAGACCATCATCTGTGAATGGTTCAACGCGCCTGTTGTTGATGAGAACGGAGAGATCATAGCTGTTTTTTCCCTGGTGCTGAACGTGACCCGGCGCAAAAAAGCGGAACAGGCCCTTGAAAAGACACAGGACCTCTTTAAAATGATCACGGATCATACCAGTGCTCTGGTTTCTATCCATGATGCAAACGGACGGTTCGTTTATGCCAGCCCCTCCTTTTCAAGGATTGGTCATGATCCGGGTGAGCTGATCGGCAGATCCGGTTTTGATATCATGGTCAAAGAAGATATCGAGGCAATCCTCAATGACATGGATGTGATCCGAAAGGATCAGGTCAATCAGACCTTTCTGGATTATCGTCTCATGGACAGCGCAGGCCATACGCATTATTACAGGGGAGCCTTTGATGCAGTCTACGATGCCCGGTCAAACCTTGAGAAAATAATCTGTGTGGGTGAAGATATCACTGAACTGCGCACGGTGCAGTCAGAAAAAGTTCAGGCCCTGACCCTGGCCGCTGAAACCAATAAATATGCGCTGGTCGGACAGGTTGCCGGGAAAATGGCCCATGATTTTAATAATATTCTGTCCGCCATCATGGGGAATGCCGAACTTGCCCTGCTGGACAGCAAGGATTCAGAGATGTCTGAGACCTTTGAGCTGATTCTTGAGCAGACCATGCGGGGACGCAATCTGACCAAGAATCTGGTGGCGTTCGCAAAGGACCAGGAGATCAAGCAGGAGCTGTTTAATTTAAATGATAAGATCAATCTGGTCATTTCGCTGATGAAAAAGGATCTGGAAGGGATCAAGGTTGTCCTGAAAACCCGGCCCGATCTGCCTGAACTCCTGGCAGACCCGGGTATGATTGAACATGCACTGGTGAATATTCTGCAAAATGCCATCCATGCCGTAAGCCTGTCCGAAGATCCCAGGATCGTTATCCGGACAGCCTGTGAAGATGATACCGTGATGATCATCGTTGAGGACAACGGATGCGGGATAGAAGAAAAATATTTATATGCGATTTTTGAACCCTCCTTTTCTCTGAAAGGCAACAAGGATATCTCAGGCGTGTATGAGGAACGGATCAAGGGAACCGGCTACGGCCTGGCCAATGTCAAGAAATACATAGAGCAGCACCATGGCAGGATCATGGTCCGCTCTTCCCTGGACAGTGGTACGGCGTTTACTATTTATCTGCCCATCATAAAAGAAGCGCTGACCATAGAAGAAAAACAGCAGATTCAGGAAAACCGGCCGGTCTGCGGACGCCGCATTCTGATTGTTGAAGATGAGAAAGCCATTTCTGATATTCAGCGGCGGACCCTTTCCCAGTCGCCGTGCAGCCATCAGGTGGATGTTGCTTCTGACGGCCGGAAGGCCATTGCACTCTTTGACCAGGGAGCGTATGATCTGGTCAGTCTTGATTATATCCTGCCGGGAAAAGTCAATGGCATGGATGTCTATCATCACATTCGGAAAACGGACAAAAGGCTGCCGGTGCTTTTTATTTCAGGAAATATTGAGTTCCTTGAATCCATCAAGGAGATGAAGCGGAATGACAGCAGGATCGATCATCTTTCAAAACCCTGCCAGAACAAAATCTATGTCAACCGTATCAGCCAGATGCTGGAGCGGATGTCTGAAAAGGGTTAAAGGCATGGAAGAATGAATTATACAACCATTTCAAATGTCCTGGGAAAACTGCTCATCGTCACGGGAACATCCATGGTTTTCCCGCTTATCTGCTCCCTCTATTATGGAGAAGATGATCTTTATGCTATCGGGATCACGGCAATGGCAACGATATTATCCGGTCTTCCGCTCTGGCTGCTTTTCAGGCACAGCAGCAAACTCAATCTCAAGGACGGATTTTTCATTGCTGTTTTCGGATGGGTTCTCATATCTGCTGTATCAGCTGTACCGTTTATGATCCACGGGGCGATCCCGTCGTTTACCGATGCTTTTTTTGAGATGATGTCAGGGTATACCACCAGCGGTGCGACCATCCTCACCGATATCGAAGTCGTCCCCCACGGTCTCTTGTTCTGGCGCAGCCAGTCCCACCTGCTGGGCGGCATGGGCTTTTTGACACTGACCATTATCTTTCTTCCCCACGGCATGGGCGGTGTGAGGATTTTCAGGGCAGAATCAAGCCCGGGTCAGGTGATTACAAGAGAAAAATTCATTCCCAGGAATCGGGATACCATGATCTGGCTCTGGGGGATCTATATCGCCCTTAACCTGTTCCAGATCCTTCTGCTGTGCGCCGGCGGCATGTCTCTGTTTGATTCACTGTGTCATGCATTCGGTACCGTCTCCACATCCGGGTATTCGCCTTACAACGCAAGTATCGGTCATTACAACAATGCCTATTTTGACTGGGTGATCATTGTTTTCATGTTCCTGGGCGGCATGACCTTTATGCTTTTTTATCACATGGTCATGGGAAACTGGCAGATCATCCGGATAAATACGGAATTACGCTGGTATCTGTGCCTGGTCTTTTTTTTCTGCGGCATGGTCACCCTGATCCTCTGGCAGGCAGATATCTACCATATTGCAGACGCTGTCCGTTACGGGACATTCCAGGTCATCTCACTGCTGACCACCACCGGCTTTACAACTGCAGATTATGAAACCTGGCCCCACTCCGCCCAGATGTTTCTGTATGCGGTCTGTTTTATAGGGGCCTGTGCCGGTTCCACCACATCCGGCATTAAAGTGGTTCATTATGTCCTGATCTGTAAATTCGGGGTTGCTGTCATCAAGCAGATCTTTTTTTCCCCCATGGCTGTCGTATCGGTCAGGCTCAACCAGCGGCCGGTGGATCACCAGATCGTTTATCTGGCCCTGTGCTATTTTATCGTGAATATCTTTCTGATACTCGGCGGCGGCTGTGTGATGACACTGACCGATGACATGGACATCACAACCGCCATGAGCAGTGTGATTGCCGCGCTGATGAATATCGGCCCGGGGTTTGGTGGTGTGGGACCGTCTAAAAACTATGCGTTTATTTCAGATGCAGGCAAATGGTTTTTATCCTGGAACATGCTGGTGGGGCGACTGGAAATGTTTTCTGCGCTGGTTATCTTTTATCCGTCATTCTGGAAAAAATAGCAGCAGCCAGGCCCGGAACCGGGACCGGCATCAGGCCAGAAAAAGTTTTTGCACATCGATCAGGTGCTGGGAGAGACAGACCACAATCACCCGCTCATCCTCCTGAATATGGGTGTCGCCCACAGCAACCTGCCATATCCCGTCCCGGAAAATACCCCCGATCAGAATCTTCCCATTGTAATGCTGTCCCAGTTTTGAGAGCGGTTTCAAGGTAATGGGGGATTTTTTTGCAGCAACGATTTCAACCATTTCCGCGTCAAACCCATGGAGATGAGCAACAGACAATAATTCTCCCCTGCGGATAAATTTTAAAATTTTGTTACTCGCCAGTATTTTTTTATTCAATGCGAGGTCAGAACCCATGGTGGCAGCCAGGACTACATAGTCCTCCTTATTGACCAGGGCAATGCATTTGTTCTGTTTGCCTGTCTTCCTGTCGTCATTATGAGAGGTCATCAGGTGTTTGGCCAGGACGCTGCTCATGATGTTGGTTTCATTTTCGCCTGTGGCTGTGATCAAGGTATCCATATCAAGAAGGCCGGCAGAGAGGAGAACATCTGAGTCAGAGCCGTCACCGTGAAGCACTTCAGTGTTTTTCAGATCATGGGAGAGTTCCTGTGCCATGGCCTCATTTTTTTCAATCAGCCTCACACCGACCGATTTGCCTAAAAGTTCGGCCAGCCGCCTGCCCACAAGGCCGCCGCCAATGATCATGGCCCGGTGGCGTTTCTGCTGCTCCACACCTGTCAGGCCCATCAGCTGGTTTAGGTTTTCCTTGCCTGCCATGAAAAAAACCTGGTCTCCGGGCAGCAGCTGGTCATCTCCACCGGGGATCAGGGTTGAAATCCCTCTTGCAATAGCCACCACCCGGAATGGGAATTCATTATACTGCTGGGAGATGTCTTTAAGTTTTTTATAGGCCAGGGGGGAGTCTTCGTGGATCCGCGTGGCCATGGCCTGGATTTCACCCTTGGCAACATCGATGACATCGTTACCGGCCCTGAGCTTGATCAGGCGAAAGACCTCCTGGGCTGCCAGTTCTTCCGGGTGAATAATCAGGTCGATTTTCAGGTCCCGGGCACTCAGAACAGCGTCTTTCCTGCTGAAATCCGTTGACCTTACCCGTGCGATTTTTTTGGGGATGCCGAACCGGTCGGCAATGAGGCAGGAGAGCATATTTACAGCATCATTGTTGGTCACGGCGATGAGGTAATCCATCTTTTTGGCTTCAGCTTCTTTCCAGATATTGATGTTCATGGCATTGCCCTGGATCAGACGGGCATCAATATTGGAGTCTGCGTGGCGGACAAGTTTTCCGTCCGGCTCTATGGCTGTTATGGCATATCCTTCATGGACAAGGCGTTTGGCCAGGTAATAGCCGACTCCGCCCAGGCCAAGAATCATAATATGCGTGGATTTTCTCGGTGTGTTGAGTTTCACGATCTGTTGCGGCCCCCTGTTTGTCCAAAGAAGCCCCGAATCCATTGTTCAGGTACCCCATCATTACTAAAAAGCCGATGGGTTGTCAATCTCGGGGATCTGCATCCATTGCCTTGTCTGCCAAAAAAAGGTTTATAATTTACTGAACTTTATTATAATACATCTGTTCTGTCTTGCACAAACCCGGATATTGGAGCATCTCATGAAAACAAGGATTGAAACCGATACCATGGGCAATGTTGCCGTTCCTGCAGATAAATACTGGGGTGCCCAGACCCAGCGGTCTGTAGAAAATTTTAACATCGGTGCCCAGGATATGCCGCCTGCGGTGATTCATGCACTTGGCATATTGAAAAAAGCCTGCGCCATTGCGAATGCCGATCTGAATCATCTTGAAAAGGATAAAAAGGACCTCATTGTCCAGGTCTGTGATGAAATTATCAATGGTGAGCTTGATGCGCATTTCCCGCTGAAAGTCTGGCAGACCGGTTCAGGGACCCAGACCAATATGAATGTGAACGAGGTCATCGCCAACCGGGCCCATGTCCTGTGCGGGGGAGAACTGGACAGCAGGGAGAAGCGCCTTCATCCGAATGATGATGTGAACCGCTCCCAGTCCTCAAACGACACCTTCCCCTCTGCCATGAATATCGCAGCTGCCCGGATATTGTCAGAGCGGACCCTTCCGGCTGTGAATGCTTTAAAATCAGCGCTTTCATCAAAGGCGGCTGAATGGGAAGACATTGTGAAAATCGGCCGTACCCACTTGATGGATGCGACACCGCTGACGCTGGGTCAGGAATTTTCCGGATATGCCACTATGCTCGACAATGGGGTCTGTTCGGTGGAAAAGACAATGGACCACCTGTTTGAGCTGGCTCTCGGGGGAACGGCTGTGGGGACCGGATTGAATTCCCCTGAAGGATTTGGTGACCGCACTGCCCGGATCATTGCAGATGCCACCGGCCTGCCCTTTGTCAGCGCGCCGAATAAATTTGAAGCATTGGCAGCTCATGACGGACTGGTTTTTTCCCATGGCGCACTCAAAACCCTGGCAGCCAGTCTGATGAAAATTGCCAATGACATTCGCCTGCTGGGCTCCGGTCCCCGCTGCGGTATTGGTGAACTGATGCTGCCGGCCAATGAACCCGGCTCCTCAATCATGCCCGGGAAGGTCAACCCAACCCAGGCAGAGGCCGTTACAATGGTCTGCGCCCAGGTTATGGGTAATGATGTTGCCATTAACATCGGCGGCGCAAGCGGGCATTTCGAGCTTAACGTCTATAAGCCCATGATCATATATAATTATCTGGTTTCTGCGGAGATTCTTGCAGACGCTGCAAGGTCATTTAAGGAAAATTGCATTGACGGTCTTTCCCCTGACAATGACAGAATTGCCCACCATCTGGAATCATCGCTGATGCTGGTCACAGCGCTCAATCCGCACATCGGCTATGATAATGCCGCCCGGATTGCCAAAAAAGCCCATGAGGAAGGCATTACGCTCAAACAGGCGGCCATTGATTTGAAACTGGTGGATGAAAAAAAATTCAGTCAGTGGGTGGACCCTTCAAAAATGGTTGGCAGAAAATAAATCTGCCCTGAAAAGTGTGCGTTTCAGGGCAGTCTGGTTATCTTACGGACCGGTAAGGGTCACGAGTACATGCATGCTTTGTTTTCACGGCTCTCTTTTGTTGCCTTGAGATAGCACTCCACTTTTTTGTCATATCTGGTGTGGCTCTCATCGCACCGGGTCATTTTTGAAACCAGCTCTTTCTGGGCATGAACATTACAGTGATGGTCAACTGATGCGTTTTTATTTTCTGTCATGTTGTTTTCCTCCCGTATTCACACGAAGCCTTGGTCGACTTACTATTTTTGTTTATTATAACAAGTAATTTACGACTTATTTTTAATATGTCAATGTTTGCAACCCGTGAAAAAAAAACATATACTCAAAAAACCCTTCATTGAAGAAAAAGGAGAGAAGCTTATGACGCAACCGGTTACAGTGTTTAGCGCCTTCCCGTTTAAGGTCGGCCAGAAAATTTTTATCAAGGATTCCAGGCGGGCCGGAGACTGGGAAGTGAGGGATGTCAGCGAGAGCAAGGTAACGCTGCGCTGTCCGGTTTCCGGCAAAGAATTCAAATGGGACCGGTTCTGCTATTTTGTTGAAGAAAGTGACAGAGAATGGCCGTCTGACTGACCAGAGCCTTGAATTTTTTTTAAAAAAGGGAGTCCGTTGAATTTGAAAAAAGAGAAGATTAAAATCATCCTGGTGATGGCTGTGACTGCTGACGGTAAAATCGCAAGAGACACCCAGGACCGGGTAGACTGGACCGGAAAGGCGGACAAGGCGTATTTTGTTGATGTCACCCAATCTGCAGGGGCCATGATTATGGGGTCAACCACTTTTGAGGCCATCGGCCGTGTGCTCCCGGGCCGTAAAAGCATTGTGATGACCAGGAAAAAAAGTAGAAAAAGTGATCATCCGGATCTCATTTTCAGCAGCGAGACGCCTGAGGAGATTATCGCCGGTCTTGAGCAAGAGGGGTATGCTTCAGCCGCACTGATCGGCGGTGCAACCGTGAATTCATTGTTCATGGAAAAAGGACTGGTGGATGAGATTCATCTCACTGTGGTTCCGCTCCTCTTTGGCAGCGGCCTGTCACTGTTCAAGACCCCCCTTGATGCACGGCTCGAATTGATAGAAATGAAGCTGCTTGAAAAAGATTGTCTGCTTTTCAAGTATCGT
>CAZLNA010000068.1:0-8715 GCA_964560485.1 uncultured Desulfobacula sp.
GCTATGAAGCGCTTTTCTACCACCACGGCAGAAGAGACCCGGCAGCTGGGCACTCATCTCGGCACCCTGATTGATTCCCGGCTGGCCGTCAGCCTGGACGGGGATCTGGGAAGCGGGAAAACCACCTTTGTCCAGGGCCTTGCCCGAGGAATGGGGGTGGATGAAAATTATTATATCACCAGCCCGACCTTCAACATCATCAATGAGTACCCTGCACAGAGCGGTCTGAAACTCTGCCATATGGACCTTTACCGCCTGGGATCGGCAGAGGAACTCGAAACCATCGGATTCAATGACCTGGTCGGTGAGCAGTGCCTGATCATTGTGGAATGGCCGGACCTGCTCAAAGGAGACGGTTTTCTCTTCGACCTGGGGATTCGGTTCACCATTGATGCAGAATTTACCCATCATCTTGATTTTGAGGCATTAAGTGCCCAGGGGAAGAAAATTCTCAGCCGAATCAAACATAAAGGATAAAGGAGGCCTCTCTTATGCATGAACTCAATAAAATGTTATTGCCCTTTGTAAGCTGGCTCTCACTCATCGTTGTCGTTATTGCCATCATCATTACCGCCACCCGCGCACACCTGAAGGGCAAATCCTACCTGATGATCTATCTGATCGGCACCCTGGTTCTCGCAATCTACTGGCGTATCCCGGAACTGTGTATCCGGTTCAATCTTGCAAAGATCGAGACAGTCAACACCTTTATCTCCAATTCAACGCTATTGGTGAGCTTTATAAGCCTTATGCTTTTCAGCCTGCTCATCCCCTATGTCCTGGCAGCTTCAGGGGAAAGCATCACTGCAGAAACGGCTGCCCGGGTCGAGGTGGAACACCCGGAACTGGCCGGTATAAAAGGATGGCTGGTATTTCCGGCAGTAGGCCTTGTGATCGGGCCTGTTATCTCGGTTGTCAGCCTGGTTCCGGCCCTGAGTATGTTTGAGGATATGAAACGTGCCGGATTTGGCGGAATTTATACCACAGCCATCCTCTTTGATACCGCTCTCATACTGTTCATGTTCTATGCAGCCGCGATATTTTTTCAGAAAAAAAGCCATGCCCCGTCCGTCATGATCGCCCTGTTCATTTCCGGTTTTCTGGTTCCCCTGATCCTTGCCGGCCTGGGGTTTTCACAGGATGCGGAACCCTTTGCCCTGGAATATGCCAAAGCCACTGCGAGAGCCAGTGCTGCAGCCATTATCTGGATCCCGTATTTTCTCCGGTCCAAACGGGTAAAAGCTACTTTTGTAAACTGACAGGCAGCATCGTTCTGATGCCGGACTCCTGTTATGCAGGCGCAGCATACCGTATGAGCGTATTCTTCCTTTACATCAGAGGTTAAAAACGATATTTTAACCACATGCCTGCTGTAAGCACTTTAATTTGAAGATGAATATGACCTGCCTGGAATTGTTCTGCCAGACCCTGTAAAACGGGCCGGCGTCAGGTTATTGACGAACCGAATATGACCATAACCAAATCCAAAAGCCTGACCGGTCTGATCCGCCTTTCCATCTCTTTTGTCTTTTTCGTGATGGCCGGCTTTATCGCCTACCTCTGGGTGGCTGACGAAATCAAAACCACCCGGGCCGCCATTGCCAGCCTGAGAACCGACTATATTGATGCGCAGAAGGAAACCATTAAAACCCAGGTGCGGCAGGCAGTGGAGTATGTCTGGTACAAAAAATCAAGCACGGAAAAACGGGTGCGAAAAGAAGTCAAGGCCCGGACCTATGAAGCCTATGAGACTGCCCGGTACATCTATGAGAAAAACAAGGACCGCCTGACACTGGAACAGATCAAAAAATTGGTCCATGACGCCCTTTTCCCGGCTGCATGGGATGACGGCCGGGGCTACTATTTTGCCGAAAGCATGGCCGGCATTGAAATGATCAACCGGAACAACCCCGAACTTGAGGGGCAAAGCGTCATGACCTTTCAGGACAGCAAAGGCACCTTTCTGATGAAAGAGTTTATCCGCGTGGCCCGGTCTGCCCAAAAAGAAGGCTTTGTTTCCTATTATTACAACCCGCCTGAAAACCCGCGCCAGGATGTCCCTAAAATTTCATTTATCAAATATTTTAAACCGCTTGACTGGATCATCGGCAATGGAAAATATATTGATGAAGAAGAACGTACCATCCAGAAGGAAGTCATCGACCGGCTCGAGCAGATCACCTATGGATCAGGAGGCTATCTTTTTGCCGCCACCTATGACGGATTAAGCCTGACCGGGCCGTTTAAAGGCCGGAACATGATTGATTTCAAAGACAGCAGAGGGGTCAGCGTGGTCCGGGAACTGATCCGGACCGCCCGGTCCGGCGGCGGGTTTGTGGAATATATTTCCCCACCCCATAAGAACCGCCCGCAAGCCTTGAAAATCAGCTATGTTGAACCGATTCCGGCCTGGCAGTGGTATATCGGCACCGGCCTCCATCTTGACGAACTGGAAATCATCATCCAGGAAAAAGAGAACAGGCTCAAAGAAACCGTAAAACACCTGTTTGTCAAATGCGTTCTGATTTTCGCAGCCTTTGCCGGCCTTTCCCTTTTGCTGGTGGGCTATCTGTCGAAAAAAATCGAAGGCAACCTGACCGTTTTTGCAGATTTTTTCAGGCAGTCGGCCAGCCAGGCCCTGCCCATTGCCGAAGAAGAGATCTTTTTCAGCGAATTTAAATCCCTGGCCCGATATGCCAACCAGATGTCCAGGGCAAGGCAGCGCTCGGAAAAGGCACTTAAAGAAAGTGAACACCGGCTGAGCGCACACCTGCATAACACACCTGTGGGGGCAGTCTCCTGGGGCCTGGATATGACTGTCATGGACTGGAACCCGGCTGCTGAAAAAATATTCGGGTATACCAGGCAGGAAGCCGTGGGACGGCATCCGGCCGATCTGATCATGGCGGATGTGGAAAAAGAACGGGTAACGGCGATTTTTACTCATTTCATCAGTGGTAAAGGAAAACACCGGCATATCACCCGAAACCTGACCAAATCCGGCAAAACCATCCTGTGTGAGTGGACCCATACCCTTTTAAAGACGGCAGATGACGAGATCATCGGCGTTGCCTCCCTGGTGAATGACATTACAGATAAAAAAAGATCAGAAGAACTGCTGGCCCAGTCGGAAAAAATGATGTCCATCGGTGGCCTGGCCGCCGGCATGGCACACGAAATCAACAACCCCCTGGCCGGAATTATTCAAAACACCCAGGTGATGGCCAACCGCCTCTCCGGTGTTCTGCCGGCCAACCAGGCGGCGGCAGAGGAAGTCGGAACCACCATGGAGACCATCATGGCCTACATGGAAAAACGCAAAATCTTCAACCATATCGAACATATTCTCAAGGCCGGACGGAATGCTGCCAGTATTGTGGAAAATATGCTCAGCTTTGCCAGAAAAGAAGATGCCTTCCGAAAGCCTGCAGATTTAAAACATCTGGTCGATCAAACCATAGAACTGGCAAAAAATGATTACAACCTGAAAAAAAAGTACGATTTCAAACGCATTGAACTGATTCGCGATTTTGATCCGGACCTGCCGCCCGTTGCCTGCGATGCCGGAAAAATCCAGCAGGTGATTTTCAATATCCTGAAAAATGCGTCAGAAGCCATGGCCTCAGAATCCCCGGTGATCAAAACACCGGTCATCACCGTCCGGATATTTCAACAGGGCGGTATGGCATGCCTAGCCATCAGCGATAACGGGCCCGGCATGGGCGATAATATCCGGAAACGGGTGTTCGAGCCCTTTTTCACCACCAAGCTGGTTGGACAGGGAACCGGTCTGGGCCTGTCTGTTTCCTATTTTATCGTTGTGGATGATCACCAGGGCGAAATGGAAGTCATTTCCAAGCCGGGCAGCGGCACGACCTTCACCATCAAGCTGCCCCTGACCTGAGGTCTGTTTTTCTCCTTAAAATTTAGATGGTTGGAATTCTGCTAGATCTTGTTTCAATTCCAGGTTTATCTCTGGACAAATACTTTCAAATTTGATAACCAGAAGTTTTTTATGGCTTGAATCACTATAGGTTGACTGGAGTTGTTATGGCGTTAATAGTACAGAAATACGGCGGCACATCAGTAGCAGATATCGCCTGCATCAATAATGTCGCAGACCGGGTGACCAAAGGGTATGACCGGGGCGACCAGATGGTGGTTGTCCTTTCTGCCATGGCCGGTGTGACAGACAAACTGATCTCCCTTGCCAAAGAAGCATCTTCCACACCAGACGCCCGTGAACTGGATGTGCTGCTGGCGACCGGCGAGCAGACCACCGTCTCGCTTTTATCCATGATCCTTAAATCGAGGGGATATAAGGCAAGATCCTTTCTCGGTTTCCAGGCCGGCATCCGGACAGATCACGTATCTGGCAAGGCAAGAATTCTCGATATCGACGGCACCCGGATTAAAGAGGCTGTGAATGACGGGTATATCGCAGTTGTCGCAGGATTTCAGGGCGCGGATGACCAGGGTTCGGTAACAACACTGGGCAGGGGCGGATCTGACACCTCTGCTGTGGCCATTGCCTCTTCTATCAAGGCAGATGTCTGCGAAATCCTGACCGATGTGGATGGGGTCTACACCACAGATCCCAGAGTCTGTGCCAGTGCCAGAAAAATCAGACGAATTTCTTATGAAGAAATGCTTGAAATGGCGATATTGGGTGCCAAGGTACTTCAGATCCGCTCTGTTGAATTTGCCAAAAAATATAATGTGCCCGTCCATGTAAGATCATCATTCAGTGAGGAGGAAGGAACCATGGTTGTCAATGAAAGTGCCGATATGGAAAGCGTAGTGGTGTCAGGGATCACCTGCGATATGAACGAAGCCAGGATCACCCTGAAAAGAGTGCCGGACCAGCCGGGCATTTCTGCAAAGATCTTTTCTCCTCTGGCTGATGCTGAAATCTGCGTGGACATGATCATTCAGAACAACCTGTCCGGCGGAGAAACCGACCTGACGTTCACGGTCACAAAAGATGATTTCCAGAAGGCCAGGGAAATCACAGAAAAGGTGGCCAAAGAAATCAATGCTGCAGAAGTGCTCACAGCTGAAGAAATCGCAAAGGTGTCTGTCATCGGGCTGGGAATGAAGAGCCATTCCGGTGTGGCTGCCACCATGTTCAAGGCGCTGGCGTCAGAAAACATCAATATCCGCCTGATCAGCACCTCTGAGATCAGGATCTCCTGTGTCATCCTGGCAAAATATGCCGAGCTTGCGGTCCGCACCCTTCACTCTGCTTTCGGACTCGACCAGGAATAGCTTGCCATACCCCTTTTGGCGGTGTAACCGCCTGTAATCATAATCTTCCCCTGCATGGGCCGGCCAGGCTGACACACCGGCCCGTGCAGGGGATTTTTTTTATACAAAAAACCTGCTTGCCTTTCCCCGATCTTATGTTATCTTTTTACTAGGGTTTCTTTCATGTGAATGTATTCACAAGATCCTCTTACAAATAGGATACAATCCGAACAGACTGCGGATTGTGAACGGGCATATCCCGGAAATGAAACAGAAAAACGAGGCCTGTCATGGAATCTTCTTCAAATAAATCATCCGGAATAGACAGCATGATGAAAACATGGACCGAGTCCATGCAGTCCATGCTGGAGACCATGCCCGAATGGTGGACCAGTTTCGGCAAGATTGCTTCGCAAAACCAGACTGCCGGGCAGAATGGGATGCCGGACATGGATGCAACCCTGAAATACTGGCAGAGCCTTGCCTCTGCCATGACCACACCCGAATCGATGTCTGCCTTTTTAAAGGGTGCTGAAACCATACCGGATATGACGCTTCAATTCAGCCAGTCTGTGATCGACAGTTTTGCCGAACTTCAGAAACGGATGGCAAAGGGCGTCTCCAGCTTCAATGAATCGGTCGAAGCCTACAAATTCGACCAGATGGACGAAAGCATGCTCCATGTCTGGACAGATATTTATGAAAAAGAATTTCAAAAATTCTTTCATATCCCCCAGCTCGGTCTCACCCGGGAATACCAGGAACGGTTCAATGATATGATGGATAAATTCCACCAGTTTCAGGCCAACCATTCAGAATTCATGCGCCTGATGGGGCTGCCGTTCCAGCGCGCCGTGCCCGTGATGCAGGAAAAGATCGCCAGCATGGCTGAAGAAGGGGAACTGCCGGATGATGCGCATCATTACTATCAGATGTGGATTAAAGTGCTCGAAGGCCATTTCATGACACTTTTCCAGACCCCTGAATATGTTGAAGCGCTATCCAACACAGTGTCAGCTCTAAGCCGGTTTTCAAAATCAAGGGACAGTGTGATCGAAGATATGATGCAGGGGCTGCCCATTGCACAGCGGTCTGAAATCGATGAGCTGGCAAAGGAAGTCTATCTGCTGAAAAAAAAGATAAAAGCACTTGAAAAAAAAATATAGGTTCCGGATGACTGCAATGGGACAGGCAGGATGACCAAATTGGGAGGGATCAAATGAAGCAATACAAGGTGCCGGTTGATCTTATCATGTCGAGAATGGCTGATGATGTCAAACAGGTCCATACCCGGGCCCGTAAAGCATCTGAAGTACTCCTGGACAAACTTGAAACCAGACTTGCCAAAACCCCTTATGATGTCATTTATGAAGAAGACAGGGTCAAGCTCAAGCATTACCGGGCCCGTAAAAAGACTGCCTATAAAACACCGCTTCTGGTGGTCTACGCCCTGATCAACAGGGAGACCATGCTCGACCTGCAGCCGGGCCGGAGCGTGGTGGAAAAATTCCTGGATCACGGCATTGACCTGTATATGATCGACTGGGGATATCCGACCCGGAAAGACCGGTTCCAGGGATTTGACGACCATATCAACGGTTATCTCGACAATATCGTTGATTTCATCCGGAAAAAAAACAAGGTCGACAAGATCAACCTGATGGGGATCTGCATGGGCGGCGCCTTCTGTGTCATGTATTCTGCACTCCACCCGGAAAAGGTCAAAAACCTTGTTACCACGGTCACACCGTCCAATTTTGAGACCGACAAGGGTCTGCTCCACATCTGGATGAAACATATGGATGTGGATACCATGGTAGACGCCTACGGAAACCTTTCTGCCGACCTGATGAACCTGGGTTTTCTGATGCTCAACCCGGCAAGACTGATGATTGACAAATATTTTGGTTTCCTGGAAAACATGGACAAAAAAGTCTTTCTTGAGAACTTCATCCGGATGGAAAAATGGATTTTTGACAGCCCGGATCTTCCCGGCGAGGTCTTCAGGGAATTTGTAAAAGAATGCTACCAGCAGAACAAGCTGATCAACAGTCAGCTTGAGATCGGCGGGGAGCGGGTTGATTTAAAGAAAATCACCATGCCCCTGCTCAATATCTACGGCAAATATGACCACCTGGTACCACCCGAGGCCTGCGACAAACTCACGGCCAGCGTGGGAAGCAAAGATACGGAGGATATCTGCCTGAACACCGGTCATATCGGCATTTATGTCAGCTCAAAATGCCAGGAATTGTTTGCCCCCAAAATTGCCGCGTGGCTAAAAGAAAGGGATGCGGTTAAAAAGCCGTCTCCCAGGAAAAGAAAAACAGCAGCGCCGCGCAAAAAACCGCCGGCCAGAGCTGCCGCAGCCAAACCGAAATCCAAAGACACGAAAAAGGTACTATAGAGGAGACAGAATCCATGGCTAAGGGAAAAGATTATTTTGATATTTTTTGTAGGGTCAGCAAGGCATTCAGCATGGCGCTCACCCAGAATGCACTGCTCAACCTGATAGTGGAATGTGCCGTCGATACCATGGAGGGCAAAGCTGCCTGCCTCTACCTGAAAGACAGGGCCACCGACCTTTTTGTCATCAAAGCCCAGACAGGGCTTTCTGAAGATTACCAGCACGCCAATCCCATGAATGCGGCAAGACTCATCTCCGCAGTTGAAGAGCAGGGGTATCTGGCGTTTGCCGATGCAACCACGGACAAGCGTCTTGAAAACCACGACGCCAAAATCAAGGAAGGGATCGCTTCCATCCTCACGGTTCCGGTGCGGGTGGCCAATGTGACAGAAGGCATACTCTCATTTTACAGCGGCACCCAGCGGCGGTTCACCAAAAAAGAGATTGAATTTCTCTGTGCCCTGGCAGACCAGGGCGGCCTGGCCATACATACCAACACCCTGCTTACCCGGTTAAGAAAAAACTCTGTCTTTTTTCTGGATATGGCGTCGAGTATCAATTCAAGCCTGGACATTAAGGAGGTTCTGGCCAATATGACGGAAAATATCTGTTATACCCTTGATATGAAAGGCGCAGACATCCGGCTGGTGGACAACAATTCAGACACCCTCCTCCTGGTGGCCAGCCACGGGCTGAGCGATCGGTTCCTTGAGCGCAAACGGAGCATTGACACGGCAACCACTTCACGGGCCCTGAAAGGTGAAATTGTCATTGTCAGCGATACGGAAACAGACGACCGGATCAAATTCAAAAAGGAAATTCAAAAAGAAGGCATTAAGTCCATGATTGTGACACCCATCATTGCCAGGGAGAATGTCATCGGTGTCATGCGGCTTTACAATGACATCTATACGGATTTTTCTTCAGAAACACTGACCATGATTGAAGCCCTGGCCCACCAGGGCGGCCTGGCCATTCAGAATGCCTCCATGTACATGGAGCTTAAAGAGGAAAAAACAAACCTGGAAGAAGACATCTGGAGCCACCGCGCCTGGTTTTAG
>CAZLNA010000069.1:0-8712 GCA_964560485.1 uncultured Desulfobacula sp.
GATCAAGGTCATCAAGCACCGACTGTTCAAGGGCTGCTATGCTATCAAGGGTCTCTTTAACAGTGGCGGCATCCGGAAAAAGCACCACATCTTTCATGGCCCTGTGCATTTTGGTAATAGAGAGACTGGCATTCAACGAGGTATTGGACACCACCAGGGGGTGGTCATAAATGGTCTGGGTCAGCCGGTTGAGTGTGCTGACCTCTCTTAGAAAAAAAAGCGTCCCCCCTGCCAGCAGAATTGCGAGCAGAAAATATCCAAGAATGATGCTGGGGGTGATGATTACTTTGTTTCTGGCTGCCATTGGCTTGCGGGGATCCATATTTTTTTTGCCATATGCGATTTACTGCCACCTGGATGCCGATTTGCTCTGGTACCGATTCTGCCATTATCAAATCTTTGCCCGGAATTGTCAAGACCGCATGTCACCGCATTTTTTTGTTTACAGCCTTTCCGGAATCCGTAATAATTGAACCATTATCAACCTAAAAACAGATCATGGCATGCCAGATTCTCAAAACACTACCCTCCACTTTTCCGACCGGCTCATCCGGCAGATCTTTGATTCATTAACTGCCCATATCGCCATTATTGACGAAACAGGGACGATTCTTGAAACCAACCGGGCCTGGAAACAGTTTTCAGTAGATAACAGCACGAAGACGGTCTTTGACCCTGCCGGTCAGAACTATCTTCATGTCTGTGATGCGTCAGGAAAGGACGGAGACGAAGATGCCCGGAATGTCGCAAAAGGCATCAGGGATGTGATTGACAAGAAAACAACAGCGTTTCTTTACGACTATCCCTGCCACTCGCCGACCGGCCAGCGCTGGTTTTACATGCGGGCGTTTCTCATGGATGACCAGAGTCCTGTCCGCGTCATTGTCAGCCATGAGGATATCACCGGCCTGAAACTGGCCCAGGAAGAACTTTCCGAAAAAAACCTAAGTCTTGAAGAAGCCAATATCGCACTTAAAGTGCTGATCAAGCAGCGGGAAAATGACAAGTCTGACATGGAAAAGAAAATGCTGTCCAATGTCAAAACACTGGTGCTGCCCTATATTGAAAAGCTTAAATCCGCTCCCCTGGGCAAGAGGGAATCCAACCTGGTCAATATTCTGGACGATCATCTCAAAGATATCATCTCCCCGCTCATGCAGAACCTTTCCAACGCCGGCGTGATGATGACGCCCCAGGAAATGCAGGTTGCCGCCCTTGTCCGGGATGGCAGGACAACATCAGAGATTGCGGATATTCTGTATCTGTCTGAGGCCACGGTCAGTTTTCACCGTAAAAACATCAGGGAAAAACTCGGTCTGAAAAACCGGCAGGCCAATCTCAGATCCTATCTCCTGTCCATGTCCCAATAACAGGTTTTTCCTATCCTTATCCCGCTGTAATCACCCTGTTGCCAGAATGGACCAGGTAACTTATTTTATAGTCTGGATGTTTCATGCGGATGCTAGAGTTGGGCTCACCCATTTAAAACAGGAGTAATCGTGGACATTTCTCTGTCAGGGATCGAAAAAAAATTCGAAGACAGCGGCCGGGACCGGTGGATTTTCAAAAACATGACCGCCGGCTTTGTCTCTGGCCAATTCAGTGTCATCATCGGAAAAAGCGGGGTAGGCAAAAGCTCCCTGCTCAACCTGATATCAGGCATTGATACGCCGGACAGCGGCTTGATCCAGATCGGCAGCAGCAGGGTTTCAGATATGGATGATACCGAAAGGACCCTGTTCAGACGGCGTCACATCGGCTTCATCTACCAGTTTTTCAACCTCATTCCGGTGCTCAGTGTCTTTGACAATATCACCCTGGTCTGCAGACTTGATAATCAGCCCAGGGCCGACTACGAAGACAGGGCGCTCGCCCTTCTTGACCAGGTGGGACTCTTCAGGCGTCAGAACGATTACCCGGACAAGCTTTCCGGCGGCGAGCAGCAGCGGGTGGCCATTGTCAGGGCTCTGGTCAACGATCCTGACATTATCCTGGCAGACGAACCCACGGGAAACCTTGACCAGGAAACGGGCCAGCAGGTGCTTGACATGATCTCATATCTTGCCCGGGAAAACCAGAAGACGCTTGTCATGGTTACCCACAGCACAGATGCCATGGCCTGCGCTGACCGTTCTTTCCGGGTTGAAGACCAGCAGCTGACCGACCTGGGCCGGGAGTTGAGTGTCTGATGGGCAGCATAAATCAATTCCCCCTGCTTGGCATCTGTTTTTCCCAAAGCCTTAAACATCCGAGCAGAACCCTGCTCCTGGTCCTAGGAATCGCCCTTGGCGTCTCCGGCGTTGTGTCCATTGACGTGGCCAGGACCAGCGTGGCTAAATCCTTTGATCTTTCCATTGCCGCAGTCACGGCACAAGCCACCCACCAGATCACGGGCAGTGATTTTACCATTCCCCAGTCGATTTTCAGCCGGCTTCGGACAGAACTTGGCATCCATACCTCAGCACCGGTGATTACGGCCCATGCCAGAGTCAGGGAACTGGACAATAAAACCCTGACCCTCACCGGGATTGATCCGTTTTCAGAAACCCTTTTCAGGCAGTTGCCGCTTGCCCCGGACAGCAGCGGCAACCAGGATCTTTCAGGGCTGTTGACCCGCACCTCAGGTGTGTTAATCGCCATGGCAGACAAGCTTGAGCACAATATCGACCTTAACGATGAACTGACCCTCTCATTTGGCGACCGGGAGGTTCGCGTCGTTGTTTCCGGATTCCTCGATGGGCAGGATGAACAGGCCCGGCAGGTCCTTTCCGGTCTGCTTGTCATGGATATCTCACTTGCCCAGGAAATTCTGGGACTGGGTGACCAGATCAGCCGCATCGACCTGATACTGAATCGTCCGGACCAGGTGAACCTGGTCCGAAAAATCCTGCCCCCAGGTGCCCTGATCGTTGAAACCAGCAATCAAAACCAGGTCATGCGCAATATGTCCCAGTCCTTTGAAACCAGCCTGACCGCTTTTTCCATGCTTGCCCTTTTTATGGGCATTTTCCTGATTTACAACACTGTCAGTTTTTCTGTGAGCCAGCGCCGCAAGCTCAATGGGACGTTGCGGGCCATCGGGGCCACCCGCAGAGAAATCTTTACAGCTGTCATGTCCGAAGTCCTGCTCTATGCGGTTGCAGGGTCCTTTATCGGTGTCCTCCTTGGTATCGGGCTTGGCCATGCAGCCGTCCGGCTGGTTTGCGGCACTGTATCCGATCTTTATTTTGTCCTGACGGTCAGCCAGACCCATGTCTCCGGTGCAAGCCTGGCCAAAGGGGTTGCTGCCGGCCTGGTGTCGTCCCTGTGTGCGGCTGCGTTCCCGGCCTGGTCAGCTGCCATGACCCGGCCGATCACCCTGATGCAGACCTCTGCGTCAGAAGGAGAGCTTAAAAAATATATCCGGCTGCTCGCCCTTGCAGGCCTTTTCATCACCGCGACCGCTGCCGTACTCCTTTTATCCGAGAGTCTGCACCCGGGTCTTGATTTCCCGGTTATCTTCATCATCTTCCTGGGATACTCTCTGCTGGCACCTTTTTTCATCCAGTCAATGATCAGAGCCCTGGAATGGATCATCAGGCCTTTTTCAAGTATCCTGGGCCGGATGGCCATGGGCAATATTGTCCGCGCCTTGAGCCGGACCTCGGTCCTGATTGCCTCCCTCATGGTGGTGGTTTCGGTTTATATCGGGGTGGATACCATGACCCAGAGTTTCAGACAATCGATCATCGACTGGGTTGACGGGCATATTGGCGCAGATATCCATGTCTCTTCAGCCGACACTCTAAAGCGTTCCATAGATCCGCTCCTGGTGGAGAAAATTGAACAGCTGCCAGCGGTTAAAACAGTGTCTGCCTATAATATTCACCGGATCCTGTCACGATCATCAGGCGAAATTCATATTTTTTCATACCTTAAGGACCTCTCTGTCAAAGAATGGACATGGGCTGCAGGCCCGCCTGAAAAAATGGATACCCTTCTGGCGGACGGCCAGGTTCTGGTCTCTGAAATCTTTGCCCGGAAACATGGCATTACACCCGGGCCGGGTGCAACTGTCCTCCTGGACACGGGTAAAGGTCCGGTCTCTTTCGGTATTGCAGGGATTTTCAGGGATTTTTTCATGGGCGGCGGCCGGGTGATTGTCAGCCGGAGCGTCATGAGAGAATTCTGGGGGTATGATGATATCACCTCGATCCAGGTCTTTTTAAAAAAGGACCGGAACATCAGACCGGTTCAAAAACAGATCCGCAGCATGATATCACCGGAAGAAATGGTCAAAATTATTTCCGGCCGGGATATCAAGGCCAATATCCTGGCGGTTTTCAATAAAACCTTTATCATCACTTCCGCCCTCCAGATCCTGACCGCCATCGTCGCCCTGACCGGTATTCTGAACTCTGTGATGGCCCTTCTTTTTGAGCGGACGAGGGAGTTTGGTATTCTACGGGCCTGTGGTGCGCAACAGTCCCAGCTGGTCCGGCTGCTGCTTACGGAATGCGGGCTATGCGGCCTTATCGCCGGAGTCATGGCTTTCCCCCTGGGCGGTTTCCTGGCCTGGGTGCTGATCCATGTCATCAACCAGCGATCATTCGGCTGGAGCTATGAATTTATTTTCAATCCGCTTATATTTCTCCAGGCAGCGGGATTTGCCTGCCTGGCAGCTGTGGTTGCCGGCATCTATCCTGCTGTCAGCGCCGGCAGAACCGATATCAGCACCGCCCTTCGCATGGAGTAAACATGATACGACGATTTTCAACATATACCCTTGTTACGCTCTTCATTGGTCTGGCGCTTGTGGCGGGACAGGCCTGCCGGGAAAAACCGGATCAAAACCGGATCGATATTGCCCAGGCCCTGTCTGACCAGACAGATGCCGATTGTTTTCAGACCGTGCTGGGCCCACGGCCCATTGTCTTTCCAGAGGATAGCGGCCCTCACCCCGGTTTCAGGACCGAATGGTGGTATTACACAGGCAACCTGACAACCAAAAACAACCGCCATTTTGGTTTTCAGCTCACCTTTTTCCGGCAGGCGATCTCCTGCGAACCGGTTTCCGGGGCGTCCAAATGGCGGACGCGGCAACTCTATTTTGCCCACTTTGCTGTCACAGATACTCAGACCGGCCGGTTTCATGCTGCCCACCGCATGAACCGGCAGAGCATAGGGATCGCCGGTGCGGCGGCAGATCCCTTCAGGGTCTGGATTGATGACTGGCAGGCAGTTGAAAATGGCAGCACAGTGAAATTGACCGCCAGTGAATCCTCTTTTTCACTTGATCTTGCTCTGACCCCTGTCCGCCCGGTGGTCAGGCAGGGAGAACAAGGTTTCAGCCGCAAAGGACGTGCCGTTTCCAATGCCTCTTACTACTATTCCCTGCCCCGGATGACTGCCCGCGGCGCCATTCACATCAATGATGAACGATTTGATGTGGCAGGAAATGCCTGGTTTGACCATGAATGGAGCACCTCTGCCCTGGAGGCGGACGTGGCTGGATGGGACTGGTTCAGCGTTCACCTGGAAGACGGCCGGGACCTGATGGTCTGCCAGATCCGGACGGCTGACAACCGGCCGAACGGATATGGATTCGGCTCCATCTCTTTTCCGGACGGCCGTTATCTCATTCTGTCTGAAAAACAATTCTCGCTCAAGGTGTTGGGCCGCTGGAAAAGCAGCACAACCTCAAAAACCTACCCAGCCAGGTGGCAGGTGACCATACCCGGCCAGGGACTCGACCTGACCGTCACCCCGGTTGTTCCGAACCAGGAGCACACCCATGTTTTTGCCTATTGGGAAGGGGCTGCTGCATTTGAAGGCGATTCAGCAAAAGGGATGGGATATATTGAAATGACAGGATACTGATACCGCATAAAAGAATTAATGCAACTCTAACCCGGCTGTCATATGATATTCAAACAGGTGGGAATGCCTCAAATAATCTTATCCTTTAAGGAGATATCAAACCATGAAAAAACTGATCGCAGGGCTGTCGGTCCTCTCATTGGTTCTTATTTTCAGCATCCATGATGCATCTGCCAAAGACCCTGTTATCCAGAGCTTTAAAGCCGGCGGGAGACCGATTGCGCTTGTTCCGCCCACATCTGAAATGGCCGAAATGGGCTATGACAACCGGGAATTGATGGAAATCTTTGTGGCCCAGACAAACCGCCTCATCGCTGCCTATGCCATGAAAAAAGATATCCCCGGAATCAGCCGTGGGGATCAGGACCTTGTCCTTGAAAAATATGCCATGGTCCAGGTACCGCGCCGGGCAGAGTACATGGATGTCCGGCCCGAGGATTTCGAGCAGGTGACGGCCGGTGCAAAGCAGGCCTTTGGCGATACCATGGGCACAACCTTAAAAGAGGTTGAAGATGAATTTAACCGGCGGATGAAAGCCCTTGATCTTGACGAGGCCACCATGCGCCTTGGCAAGCCTGTCCAGCTCGGCTGCCTCTTTTCAAAAAAAGATGCCTATGCTTTCGGCATGATCATGCCCCTGACCATGGGTAACGGCGAAAAGCTGAAAATGGGGATGGGCGCCACTGTGATGCGTGTACGCAACCGGCTGCTCTATGTTTATCTGTATGCACAATACAAGGATGAAAATACGGTCCGGTGGCTGAAAAAAACAACAGAGGCGTGGGCGAACGCTATACTGAAAGCAAACAGATAAAAGCCCGCTGCAGATTCAGGAACGGATCTTCAGTATCTGACCGATATCCATGATTTTATATCGATCTGCAGGCAGTTTTTGATCATGGATATACCGCTTCAAATCAAGCCCGGGAAACCCTGCAGGTTCTGATCCCAGATGAAAGGTTCCCCACTGGGTGGGGATGAAATATTTCGCACCGAGTTCCTCAAACCCCTTGACCGCCTCGGCAATATTCATATGCTGATAGTGCATGAACCATCTGGGGTGATAGGCTGTGGTGGCCATGAAAGCGTAGTCGATTCCCGGATATTTCCGGCCGATTTCCCGGAACCCTTTAAAATACCCTGTATCTCCTCCGAAATAGAGGGTGACCTCAGGGGTGATCAGCAGCCATGATGCCCATAAAGAACGATTCCGGCCCTGGTTGATGCGAAGCGACCAGTGCTGGGCTGGCAGGCAGACCAGCAGGACTCCGCTGCCAAGATCGCGGCTTTCCCACCAGTCCAGCTCCACCGTGTCAGGCTTGTTCATTTTCTGCACATAGGCTTTCAGCCCTTTGGGCACAAATACCTTGGCTGAGGACGGCAGGTCTTTCATGGACGCCCTGTCAAGATGGTCATAATGATTGTGGGAGATGATAATATTAAGGCGGTCGCCAGCCAGTTTCCCCACCTCTTCTGCCACCAGGGCCGGCGGCGTCAGACGGGCCGGAAGAAGTGCTCTGCGGGAAAAAATCGGATCGGTGACCCAATAGGTTTCGCCAATCCGCACCAGGAATGAATTATGACCGATCCAGAGGATAAAATCTCCGGAAACTGCTGACAGGCGCTTGAATGTATCCGGCAGAACCTTTGGCAGATACGCCTTTTCTTCGGGAGTATAATCAGGTCGTTCAAAGAGCTTCCAGGCCAGGACATCGAGAACGCTTTTATCCCCCATCTCCATCCAAGGGGCTTCGAAACGGCCATTGTTCCGGCTGGGCAGATAATAATCCGCCGCGTTTGTATTTTCCACCTCTTCCTGCCAGTTTTCTTCTGTAAAACCGGATTTTTCAGCATCTGAACAGCCCCATGCAAGCACGCCCAGACACAAGATAATAACTGCTGCCGCCCTGGAAACAGAGAACATCATGACCCTGGCCTGCATGACCGGGTCAGCGCCGGGGTAAACCGGCGGGGCGGGGTTGCCAGGTCAAGATTTTCAGATTTAACCATGCCTTTGAGCATATGACTGAAAACATACTCATGAAACGGGTAGAGCAGATACCAGTATAAAATACCGCCAAGCCCTTTTGGCAGGAACCTGGACAACAGCACCAGCTCGCACTGATGGTCGTCCAATGGATTGATACGGATTTCAAGCAGGGCTTCGCCCGGTGTTTTCATCTCAGCCAGCAGGAGCAGTTTCACCGGCGGCCGGACTTCCAGCACCCGCCAGAAGTCAAGTGCATCGCCCACCTGAAGGGCTTTATCAGACCGGCGGCCCCGGTTCAGCCCCACACCGCCGGTGAGCTGGTCAAGGACCCCCCTGAGCTGCCAGAGGATATCTGCAGCATAATAACCGGTTTTTCCGCCGATCCTGTCCACTGCCGGCCAGAGCGCTTCAGCACCAGCCCTGACCCTTGCCCGGTAACCGCATTGAAGGATGGTCCCGCCGGAATAGGTCGAATCCCCGCAATAGGCCCACTCCGGATGAACCACAGTACCGGCATCGGTCCATCGGGTATCCACGCTTTCCATCCTTACCCGTTCCAGGGCCCGTTCAATGGCTTCTTTACAGGAAATCAGCGGCTGGGGAATGAGTGTTGTGATCTTGTTTTCCGTGCAGAGCGTAGGAAGACTTAAACCCTCTGCCAGCGGTCTTGCAATGGCAGCCGGGACCGGCGTGACCATATGGATCCACCACGAAGAAAGGCGCGGGGTCAGAAAAGGCACTTTTATCATTACAGGCTTTGGAAGGCCGGCCACTTCGGCAAATATAGTGAAGAGCGACTGATAGGTCACATGGTCCGGACCACCGATATCAAATGTTTTTCCCCGTGTCTCAGGGTGCTCCAG
>CAZLNA010000070.1:0-8610 GCA_964560485.1 uncultured Desulfobacula sp.
TTTTTACCGAAAGGATACCACTGACACCCTGGTCAAAGGGCAGCGCGCAGACATCTATCCAAGATTCTACCTGCCGTTGAAACTGGGCCGTTATTTTACTTTTGAACCGGTGGTCAGCCTGCGCGAGACGATTTATCACACCAGTGATTTTAAAGATATCAACGGCAATGCTGATGATTTCAGAACCCGGGAGATGTTTGATATTGATGCGACCTTGTCCACAAAAATCATCAAAACATTTGATTTGAAAAGATCTTTTGCCGACATGGCCAAACATGAAATCATCCCGCAGCTGACCTATGGATATACCCCCCATGTCAGCCAGGAAACACTGCCGTCATTTGACAGCATTGACCGGATCAGCGAAGAAAACCTTATTACCTGGTCGTTGACCAACAACTTTATCACAAAAAAAATGGTCCTGACGCCGAACGGTGAAAGACCTGTCTACAGGGACCTGGCCTATGTAAAGCTTTCTCAGAGTTTCGACATCAGAAAAGAAAGAGACGGTGAATCCCGTCCCTTTTCAGACATTCTGCTTGAGACAGAACTCCGCCCCAGCGACTACTTTTCACTGGATGCCGACATTTCCTGGGACCCGTATGATACGCATTTCAAAAAACTGAACATCGGTAATACGATCAAAGATCGCAGAGGGGACCAGCTCAGGACCGAATACCGGTATACCAGCAGCCTGTCAGAATCCTTTTTAGCCAGACTCGACATCAAACTGACCGACCGCCTGTCCGGGTATTATTCCATTGAACAGAATCTTGATGAGGAACGAACGGTTGAAACACAGGCAGGCCTCTCCTATCAAAAAGCCTGCTGGCATTTTGATCTGTTTTTTGAAGAATCCAGAGGTGAGAACAGTATCACATTTTTGATCAATCTGGTCGGCATTGGAGAGTTTGGAACCAAATGACATCTGCCGAGCACTGGTATGCGCTGCTGACCCGGAGCAATTTTGAAAAGTCAGTTTACAGCAGCATCTTACGAAAACAATTTACCGCATTCCTGCCAAGGACCAAAAGAAAAAGCCGGCGAAAAGACCGGAACCTGATGATCGAGGTTCCGCTTTTCCCAGGATACCTGTTTGTTAAAACCACTCTTGAGCCCCCTGACCAGCTCACCATACTTAAAACAACCGGAGCCGTCAGGCTTCTCGGCAACCAGACCGGCCCGGTGCCGGTACCTGAAACACAGATCGAATCTTTAAAGATTTTAACCAGCGCAAACATGGATCTGATAACCGGTGCCTGTGTCCGGCTTCGGAAAGGGGATCCTGTGATCATTCTGGAAGGCCCCATGGCAGGGGTTAAAGGAGAGTTCACACAATACAAGGGCCGGGGCCGGGTGGTTATTAAAATAGATGTCCTTGGCCGGTATGCCGGAGTTGATGTAGAGAAAGAGAATGTTGAAAAAGTTCCTGGTCTCTCTTCATAACATCTTGACTATTGACCAAATATTCTTTAAAACCAATTAAAAATACACACCAATTGTAGCACCCAATATAAATGAGGAAGCATGAACAAACTTGAATTAATCTCGACTTTAAAAGAACGTACAAACCTGAGTAAATCACAGGCTGCAGAAGTGATTAAGATTTTCTTTGATTCCCTTTCAGACTCTTTTACCAAGGGTGAACGGGTAGAGATCAGGGGGTTTTGCAGCTTTCATATCAAAGAATATAAAAGCTATACCGGGCGAAACCCGAAAACCGGCCAGAAAGTCACGATTCCACCGAAGCGCCTGCCATTCTTCAAGTGTGGCAAAGAGTTGAAGGAGCGGGTGGATTACTGATCAAGGGCGGTGATTAAACCATGCCTGACATTAATCCCATACATTTCAACAAAACTGCGGTAGAAGAACTCAAGGCGGCTTTAAAAAATCATAAAATCCCTAATGCCCTTGCGTTTATCGGGGATAAGAACACCCGGAAAAAGAATGCCGCCTTTTTTTTTGCCAAAGCGGCAAACTGCATGGAAAATCAGACGTTCCCCTGCGAAAACTGCCGGTCCTGCAAAAAAATTGAGCAGGGACTTCATCCGGATATCCGGTTGGTTGAACCGGAGAATAACAAAAAAACGATTGCGATCTCTCAAGTCCGTGCTCTGGGGGATGATATTTCCACCCGGCCGAATGAAGCAGCCCTGAGAGTCGTTTTAATATCCGATTCAGACCTGATGACGGTTCAGGCACAGAATGCGCTTCTTAAAATGATTGAAGAACCGCCGGACAGGACTGTTTTTATCCTCATGGCCAAAAGCGAATCAGGCCTGTTGCCAACCATCCTTTCCCGGTGCCGGACCATTCGGTTCAAACAATTGTCCTCCCAGCAGGTCAGGCAGTATCTGATAGGAGAATATGGCGCAGACCCCGAGCTGGCCCATATTGCCTGTGAAACTGCAGGTGCTGATGTAACAACAGCGGTTCGATACCTTGGCCTGGATAAGGAAAAAGATGATATGGCCTCCTGGATCAATGCCCGCAAATGGGTTTTATCCCAGCTGGCCAGTTTGACGAGCTCCGACAGATTCGGTGTTTCTGAAGCACTTGCCCTCTCCCACAGGCTGAGCCTGTCACCAGTTCTCATGACTGATGTTCTGGCTGTGATCCAGACATTTTTCAGGGACCTGGTGATCTTCGGCCACAACCCTGATGCCATTGTGAACACCGACATGAGAAAAGTATTCTCTGAATTCCATCAAACGCTTGCACCATCACTTTTTATTAAATGGCTGGAAAGCCTTTTTGAAACAAACCAGAGGCTGATGACCAACGCCAGCGTAAGGCTGACCTTGGACAGGTTTTTCCTTAAACTGGTACAAGACAAGGGGTAACTATTCATGATTAAAGTGGCTGGTGTTAAATTCAAAACAGCAGGCAAAATATATGATTTCAAAAGCGCCGCCTTTGTTTTAAAAGAAGGTGATCCTGTTATTGTCGAAACAGAGCAGGGCCTTGGTTTTGGCAGGATAGCAGTCCCCCCCTTTGAAATTGAAACAACGGATAAAAAATTAAAACAGATTGTAAGGGTGGCCACTCCGGACGATTTTGAAAAGCTTGCGGACATCAAGAAACTTGAGCAAAAGGCATTTGATTATTGTATAGAATGCATTAATGATCTCAACCTGTTAATGAACCTTTTTTGTGTCGAAAGCACCTTTGATAAAAACAAGCTGACTTTTTTTTATACGGCAGACGGCCGGATCGATTTCAGAGAATTGATCAAGCTTCTGGTAAAGCAGTTCAGTATCCGGATTGAAATGCGACAGGTCGGCATCCGCAACCTGTCCAAACACCATGGCGGCATCGGCAAGTGCGGCAGGGAACTCTGCTGCTGCTCCTTCATGCATACCTTTGAGCCGGTTTCGATTAAAATGGCCAAAGAACAGGGGTTGTCATTGAATCCGACAAAGATCTCCGGCGTCTGCGGACGGCTGATGTGCTGTCTGAATTTTGAGAATCATACCTATAAATCCCTTAAACGCGAAATGCCGAAACTTGGCAAAAGAATTACCTTAGAAGAGGGCAAGGGAAAAGTGATCCGGTTAAATGTCCTCAAAGAAAGCATTACCGTACGTCTCGACGATAACACGGAAGTTGAGAAAACCATGGCTGAACTCAAACCATTTAAACCCAACAGATCAGGACCGGCCAAAAAATGAAGACCCAACGCCAGTATTTCACCACCCCTATCTATTACGTAAATGCAAAACCGCATCTGGGCCACGCCTATACCTCCATTGCAGCAGATGTTGCCACCCGCTTTAAGCAGATGGATGGTCATGAGACGTTCTTTCTTACAGGTACGGATGAACATGGTGATAAAATCGTTCAGGCTGCTGACAAACAGGGCAGCACCCCTAAAGCGTATGCGGATAAAATATCAAAGCTGTTCCAGGACCTGCTGCCTGTTCTGAACATCTCCAACAATCACTTTATCCGTACGACAGATCCTGAGCACATCGCTGTTGTCCAGAAAGTCCTGACAACCATCCATGATACCGGAGACATCTATTTTTCCAGTTATGAAGGGCTCTATTGTTTCGGTTGCGAACGATTTTACCAGGAAAGAGAACTGGTTGAAGGCAAATGTCCGGATCATGGAACAGCTCCGGAGAAAATCAAAGAGTCCAACTATTTTTTTAAAATGAGCAAATACCAGGAATGGCTCATTGATCACATCAAGCAGCATCCTGATTTTATACGGCCGGAACAATATAAAAATGAGATTCTTTCCTTTCTTAAGGAACCGCTTGAAGACCTATGCATATCAAGACCGAAAACAAGACTGACCTGGGGTATCACCTTACCCTTTGACGAGGATTACGTCACTTATGTATGGTTTGACGCCCTGGTTAATTATATCTCGGCTTTGGGCTATCCTGATTCAGAACAGTTCAAAAAATTCTGGCCGACAACCCGCCACTTTGTTGCTAAGGACATCATCAAGCCGCATGGGATATACTGGCCGATCATGCTCAAAGCGGCAGGCATTGAAATATACAACGGCCTGAATGTTCATGGTTTCTGGAACGTCGCCGGCAGCAAAATGTCAAAAAGCATCGGGAATGTAACAGATCCGCTTCAGGTGACCGCAGAGTACGGTGTGGATGCTTTCAGGTATTTTCTCATGCGTGAAATGGTTTTCGGTCTTGATGCCAATTTCACTGAAGAGACAATCATAACAAGAATAAATGCTGACCTGGCCAATGATCTTGGCAACCTTTTCTCCAGAGTCCTGTCCATGTATCACCGGTATTTTAAAGGGGTTGTCCGCCCGGCAGATCCGTCAGCAGAGGCAGAAAAAGAACTGAGCCTGGCCTCTGAAGCGATGACGGCTGTTGACACATGCAAAATACAGATGGCAGAGTGTAAATACCACTCAGGGCTCGCTGCGATCTGGCAGTTTATCAGCACAATGAACAAATATATCGATACCAACGAACCGTGGACGCTGTCAAAAGATGACACCCTCCTGCCCGTTCTCGAAACTGTGATGTATAATCTGCTTGAGGGGCTGAGGGTGGTATCCTGCCTGATTTATCCGGTAATGCCGGCCACATCCTTGAGCATGCAGAAGACCTTGGGCGTGGCCAGGAAAAACGATTGCTATTACACATTTGATGAGGCAGGCAGCTGGGGCATGATCCAGCCGGGCACTAAGCTTCAAAAACCGGAAGCACTTTTCCCAAGGATTGATCTTTCCAAACTCAACACAGAAATGGCTGACAAACCGGCCAAACCCTTTAAACCTGAACTGAAACCCATGATTTCCATCGATGATTTCAGCAAAATTGATCTGCGTGCCGGTACGGTGCTTGAAGCTGAAAAGATTGAAAAATCAGATCGGCTGCTCAAGCTAAAAGTGGATCTCGGGGCTGAAATCAGACAGGTGGTGGCTGGTATTGCAAAAAGCTATTCACCTGAAACGATTATCGGCAAACAGGTGATTGTGGTCGCGAACCTGAAAGAGGCCAAACTGATGGGAGAAGTCTCTCAGGGGATGGTCCTTGCGGCGAGCCACAAAAAGGAATTGATCCTGTCAGGGTTTGATCAGGCGCTGAAACCGGGCAGCCCGGTAAAATGATCTAACCCAGAAAAATGAAGCAGATGATCAGGCAGTCCGGCGCCTGAATAAATAAAACCCTAAAAGGCCAATGGCCTGGCAGCAATATCCCGGGGCAGAGCCTAAACAAGATATCTTGTGACAATAGACAATAAGAATTCCTGGCGGTCTTTTCAGCTCGATTATATCCTTGAGAAAAAAAGAAAAGACCGGCTGCTGAAGGTTGGAAAACTAACCATTTTCCTTTTGGGACTCTCTTTGGCTGCAGCTGCGCTGATCATCGGTTTCAGATCAGATTTCTTTTCAGATATCCGCCCTGGCACGCGGCAGGCACCAGCATCAACAGATCTGCCTGAAACTGAATCTATCCCGTCAGAAAAGCCTTTTTTACTGTCCAAAGCAGAACTGGCCCCTATCATAGATCCGGTGGAAATTCTCCAATCAGATAAAAATATCTTTTTTGTAGATACATTGGAACACAGCTACAAAATCACCACCAGTATTGACGTCTATCTTCAGGAATACCTGCTGAGGGTAATCAGCCGGCTGAAGCGGCTCGACCGCGGCAAACCGCAGCGGATCGCATTTGTTGTCATGGAGCCAGACACTGGGAAAATACTTGCCATGACCGGATTTGATCTTGAGAATAAAAAAGCAAACCCATGCTTTGAGTCAGATTATCCTGCTGCCAGTATCTTTAAAATTATCACAGCAGCTGCAGCCATTGAAAAGCTGGGATATACACCGGCCACCCGTCTCTATTTCAACGGGAAGAAATATACATTGTACAAGCGGCAGCTTCGAGATGTGAAAAACAAGTATACCTATCAGATTTCCTTTTCCCAGGCGTTTGCAGAATCCATCAATCCGGTATTTGGGAAAATCGGGAAAAACCGCCTTGGAAAACAGGCGTTGGAATCCTATGCCAGCGCTTTTGGCTTTAACCAGGATATTCGTTCGGAACTCGATTTTTTTACCGGATCTTTTGCTACGACCGAAAGTGAATACCATCTTGCAGAACTCGGCTGCGGATTCAATACCGACACCACGATCTCCCCGATCTTCGGTGCCATGCTGACGGCAGGTATCATCAACCAGGGAGAAGTCATGATTCCCAGTCTGGTCGAACATGTGACCGATGCTGAAGGAAAAGTCATTTACAAAAACCAAAAAGAGACTTATAAAACGGCTATTGGGCCAGAAACCGCATCTGCACTGGTAACCCTGATGCAAAGGACCGTGTCCAGTGGAACGGCCAAAAAAACATTCAGGCGGGCAAACAGGGACAGTATCCTGTCAACACTGCTGATCGGGGGTAAAACCGGCTCCTTATACAATCGGGAGCATACGGTCAAATACGACTGGTTTACCGGTTTTGCCAAGCAGAAAAAAACCGGCAGATCCATATCAATGGCCATTGTTGTGGGCCACCGGAAATATATGGGAACACGTGCAACAACCTATGCAAAAATGATCTTAAAACAATACTTTAAACCCCATGACAGAACCGCACAAAATTGATTCCAACCGGCAAACTGATGGAGGAAGACATGCTTGCTGCAATAAATAAGTTGTTCAAAACCGTATCATCCATCCGCATCAAATTCGGAGTTCATCCACACACGGCAGAACCCAACACCCTGATTTTTCTTCCGGTCCTGCCAAACATTTTCTACTGCGGGATATCCGCCCTGGTTGCTTTTAAAGGCCGCAGCGATTCGGTATGTAAACCGGATCAGATCAAAAAGATGTGTGCCGGACTGGAAGAAAAAGGGTTGTCTGCAAACTCGCTTGACCTGGAAAAAGAGTATCTGGGGGGTGATGCAGTTCTGGCAGAACTGACCGAACATTGCCAGGCCCTCAAACAGGAAAACATATTTACGGACCTGTTTTTTTCAAGGGACAAACAGGTTCAGCTCACTGAGGTGGCCGAACAGATCCGAGAAATGATCAAGGCGGAAAAAACAGCTTTCAAGGAATTGCTGCCAACACTTTCAGGAAGCGAGGTTGAAATGCTGTCAGGCCGGATTGAACGGCTGCAGGATATCCACTGGTGCCTTAATCAGGAGGTGTTGAAAAATGTGACGGCCATCAAGAACATGGCCATGGGCTATGACAGCAGTGAAAACGGCAAAGGCCTTGCTGTTTTTAAACGGATGAATGCCGTCCTGAACGCCATAGACCGGCTTGAGGTCCGTGGAAGGGATTCTTCCGGGATCTCGGTGCTTTTTACCCTGACAAAGGAGGAATTTGAGCAGTTCAGAGCCGGCCTGGTCAAAGCCGGTCTGTCCGAACGGCTGAAACAGCGGACCAATCATGCGGTACTGGCCAACAACTGCATCACCATCAAAGATATGGACCGGGACAGGGAAAACCATCAGGTTTCCATCAGCTTTGTTTATAAATTTGCCGCTGAAATCGGTGCGCTTGGCGATAATGTCTCCTTCATCCGCAGCCAGGTTAAAAATGATCTGCTGCTTCAACTGCTCTGCCAGTATGATTACATTTCCCATTCAATCAGTGCACATACCCGGTGGGCGTCTGTCGGGGATATTACCGTGGCAAACTGCCACCCGGTGGACAATACCCCAACAGAACGGAAAATAGGCCGGACCGGGATCATCCATGTCTGCCTGAACGGAGACATCGACAACTACCTGGAACTGAAAACAGAGTATGAGGCCCGGTACGGTAAAATCCATGAAGACATCACCACAGACACCAAGCTGATTCCCCTGCAGGTTGAACACTATCTCAAACACGGCCAGCCTATTGAGGAAGCCTTCCGTCTGGCAGTCAACGACTTTGAGGGCTCTCACGCCATCAGCATGCATACCAATCTTGCACCCGGTAAATTATTTCTGGCCCAGAAAGGCAGTGGACAGGCAATCTTTGTCGGTATTGCCAGAGACCATTATATTGCCGCCTCTGAGCTGTACGGTATTGTCGAAGAAACCCAGGACTACATCAAGCTCAATGGGGAAGACAAAGGACAGATAGTGGTGCTGGACCAGGCATCTGAAGGCGGTGTTTCC
>CAZLNA010000071.1:0-8539 GCA_964560485.1 uncultured Desulfobacula sp.
ATCCTGGGCAATGACAACCGCACCGTTGTTTTTCATCTGGACAAGGCCTTTGGAACCATCAGACCCCATACCGGTCATGATAACGCCGGTGGAGCGTCCCACATAATGCTGGGCAATGGATCTGAACAGGTAGTCCACAGACGGTTTACAGCTGTTTTCCGGCGGATCATCCGTGATTTTAACCTTGCGGGTGATGCCGTCCATATCTGCCAGGATTTTCATCTGCTTGCCGCCTGGTGCAATCAGTACTTTTCCGGGTTCAAGGGGTTCCCCGTCCTCTGCCTCTTTAATGTAAAGATCGGATTTGGCATTGAGGCTGTTGGCCAGGGATGCCGTGAACATGGGGGGCATGTGCTGGACAATCAGGACCGGCACTTTCAGGTTTCCCGGCAGTTTGGGTATCATCACGCCAAGGGCATTGGGGCCGCCTGTGGAGATGCCGATACCAATGATTTCTGATTTTGACCGGGCAATGGTTGTCCTGGGCTTTACCACAGGGGCTGCAGGTCTGGCCACTTTTTCGGCAGGGGCGGCCTGGATTTTTTCTTTGAGTCTCTGGCGGGCGTTTCGCTGTCGTTTGAGGGTGTCGACAATCGGCAGGATAGCGGCTTTGACTTTTTCAACATTTTCCGCCATCCGCCCTTCGCTGGGCTTGGGAACAAAATCAAAAGCACCCAGTTCAAGTGCTTTAATTGTCATTTCACTGCCCTGCTGGGTCAGGGTGGAGAGCATGATGACCACAGGCGCATCCTGCTGGCCCTGAAGGGCTTGCAGGACTTCGATCCCGCTCATCTCCGGCATTTCTATGTCAAGGGAAATGATGTCCGGTTTAAGGGAGGCGATTTTGGACATGGCGACCTTACCGTTGTTGGCAGTCCCGACCACCTCCACGCCTGGAATTCCCTTAAGGACGTCTCCTACGATTTTTCTGTAAACAATTGTATCATCAACAACAAGAGCTTTTAAATTCTCCATTATTCTTTCAATACCTCATCAATATCCAATATGCCGATCAGCTGCTGGTCGGTTTTTACAACACCCTGAAAATATTTACCTTTTAAACCGCCGATATTGGAAGGGGCCGGCTCGATATCATCTGCCTTTGCAATGACAACGTCGCTTATGGAGTCGATGAGAAGGCCTATATGCTCATCATCCGAATTGACAATGATGTTCCGGTTTTCTTTATCTTTGTTCACCGGATCAAGGCCGAGTTTTTTTCCCAGATCAATAATGGTGACAATCCTTCCTCGAAGATTCAGTATCCCCTCAATGTAGTCAGATGCCTGGGGGACCTGGGTAATTTCAAAGTGTTTGTTGATTTCCTGGATGTTTAAAATATTAATTCCACAAAGGGCGCCGCCCACATAGAAAGTCGAAAATTCAAGATCTTCAGAAGCGGTGCTGATGGTTTGCTCTGTCATGGTTATCTCCTTTTTCTATCCCGGGGCGCGTGTTATGCCAGATTCAATTTCTGACGGATGATTTTCATCAGTTTTTCTCTGTCCAGCTTGATTTCATACTCATCAATCCCGACTTTTCTTCCCTTTTCAATATGGGCTTCAGATGCAAGGGACGTAAGGGCAATGACGTCAAGGTGGGAGTAACTAGGATCTCCCTTGATCCGTTTGGTGAGTTCAAAACCGTCCATGTTCGGCATTTCAAGGTCTGTGACCACAATGTCGATCTCCTCGACCCGTTCCTTGAGCAGTTCCCAGGCAATCAGGCCGTCTTCTGCCTCAATGACCTTGAACCCGTCATCCTCCATAAAGGTTTTGACCTGGTTTCTGAAAAAAGCGGAGTCTTCGGCAAAAAGGATGATTTTTTCACCGGATTCAGCCATCTCTTCAGCCACCTTTTTTTCTTCACCAAACCATTCCGGGTTGAGCTTTTTGATCATTTCAAAGACATCCACCAGCAGGGTGGTGTGTTCGTTGATGATCATGGAACCGCTGATCGCAGGTTGTTTCAGGGTGCTTTCATCCACATCAAGGACCACCTCAAGCGCATCAATGGGGGGCGTGACCATCAGGCCCAGCTCCCTGTCTTTGATTTTAAAGACAATCACTTCCTGATGTTCTTTCTGCTCCAGCGGTTTAAAATCTGCTACCTGGGAAAGTTCATACAGGGGCAGGGCACCGCCGCGGTACTGGACGACCTTGCTGTCGCCGATATTTTCAATGGACTCGGTGGGAATGCGTTCAATACGCTCAACAATATTCAGCGGTGCTGCAAAAAATTCAGTTTCTGAGTTTTTAAACGTCAGCATGGCCGCCTTATCCTTGGCCGCTTCTGCCGCCTCCTGGGCTGCCTTGGCAATCTGGCCGGCTTCTGATACAGCAGAGAGCTCTGCCATCTGGGCCAGGTTTGAGATGTCTAGAATCAGTGCCACTTTGCCGTCCCCCATGATGGTGGCGCCGGCATAGGCAGTGCATTTTTTCAGGTGACGGCCCACAGGCTTGACAACGATTTCTTCTGAATCATAGAGATGGTCGACAACCAGCCCGTATTTGAAATTGCCGGCAGAAACAACCGCAATGTTCATGGCGCTTGCCGCTCTGAACCTGCGGTCCTCATCGTTTCTATCCGGAAATTCTTCAGAGTCGTCCGGCGCTTCTATGGTGACACCGTCTTCGGTAATCACATGTTTTTTCGATCTCCGGTCCGCCAGGTTCTGGCGCCTGTCCGGCTGCTCCTCCTTGCTTTCAGGATCGGTATAGGTCTTTTCAATACCGAGCATTTCTGCCAGATTCAACAGGGGCAGCAGCTCACCGCGGAGCCTGACGACCTCTGCATCACCGACTTTTTCAATCTTGTCCTTGACCTGGCTGGCAGGGATTCTGAGCAGTTCGCTCAGGTTGACCTGGGGCACGGCATATCTTTCATCGCCCACGGATGTGATCTGGCTTGGGATAATGGCAAGGGTCAGTGGCAGCTTGATCTGGATGTCAGTACCTTCGCCCGGCACGGAATCAAGCTCAATGATTCCACCGAGGCTTTCGATGTTGGTGACAACGACATCCATGCCGACGCCGCGGCCTGAGACATCTGTAACCTCTTTGGCGGTTGAAAAACCGGGCAGAAAGATCATTTCCATTTTCTGCTTATCGGTCATTTCAGCCACCTGCTGTTCAGTTACCAGGCCTTTGCCCACAGCGGAATCAGCGATTTTATTGGGATCAAGCCCCCGGCCGTCATCGGAAATAACAAGGTTGACCTGGCCGGCATCATGGAATGCTTTGAGGATAATCCGGCCGACAGGTTCTTTTCCCATCTGTTCACGTTCAAGCGGGGTTTCCACACCATGGTCCACAGAATTTCTGACCAGATGGGTCAGCGGGTCGTTGATGGCTTCCAATATGGTCTTGTCGAGCTCAACATCCTTGCCTTCGATTTCCAGCTCGATCTGTTTGCCCAGCTGCTGGGAGAGATCCCTGACCACCCGGGTAAATTTGTTCAGAATATTTGCAATCGGCTGCATCCGGGTCCTCATGATCGCTTCCTGAAGCTCGGATGTGATCATGTCGATGCGTTGCCCGGACAGCTCAGCGGCCTTGACATTGGAAGAATTGAGGCCCTGAAGCAGCTGGTTCCGGCTGAGTACCAGTTCACCGGCAAGGTTCATCAGGGTATCGAGCAGCCCCACATTGACCCTGAGGGAGGTCTGGGGCTTTGTGCTGACAGTCACATCTTTTTCCGATTTGCTTTCAGCCGGTTTGAGTTCAGCTGCAGCAGCAGCCGGTTTTTCAACAACTGGTGCGGGCGGCGGCGTTGCCGCAGGCTGGGGTGAAGAGACCGCTGCCGCCGCAGGCGGTGCCTGTTCCACGACAGGTGCTGCTGCCGGGGTCGCTGCCTGTTCCGGCACGGCTGTCATCGGGCTGGGTTCCTGATCAAGGTCACCCGCGCTGCTTTTGACAATCATGTCGTCTGAGATGGCGTGAATATATTGTTTTCCGACATCAAACAGGGTCTCGGTCATGTCGTATTCGATGATGGATGCAAACAATACCTGGAATGGTATGCGGGCAGGGTCGGCGGCTTCTGTCAGAAGGCCGACGGAATCAAAATCAATTCTGGAATCGACAATTGTACCTGTTTTCTGAAGGCTGTTGAGAACATCGATGGGGTTTTTCTCTTTGCGCTGGATATCATTGATCAGGTCGTATTCCACCAGAAAGAGGTTTTTGCCTTCAGCTTTGTATTTTTCGAGTTCGTAAAGGCTGACCTGGCCGAAGACCCGGCCGTCAGTCAGTCTGATGTCTACGATTTCCGACACCATCTCCTGCTGTTCCTCAGGCAGGGATGATTTGGTGATATTTTCAAGTGCTGTGACATGTTCGGATATGTCTACATCGTTGCTGGTCTCGATATTGTTCAGAAGGTTTTCAAGTTCGTCAAACCCTTTGAGCAGCACACTTATCCGATTGGAGTCCGGGGTCAGTTCATTGTTCCGGATCAGGCCCAGGACATTTTCCAGATGATGGGCCAGGTCCTTGATGGTGGTCAGCCCCATGAATCCTGCACCGCCTTTTACCGAATGCGCAGCGCGAAAGACATTGTTTACCAGGTCCAGATCAATGTTATCTCCGGATTCCTCAATGGTCAACAGATCGCTTTCGATATCGCCGAGATGATCCAGCGATTCTTCGATATACATTTGTAGGGTTTCGTCATCTTCAAACATATCAAATCTCCTGAAAGGGTTAACACACCGAAATGGTAAACGCCGCCTGAAACAAAAATAATAATGATAATCTACATAAGATACTGATAAAAGTCAAACCAAGAATAAGGAATGAAACCGCTTTTTACACCTATCTTTTTCTTACGATGTCATTGGGTTGACAAGGGATTTCCAGCTTTACGACAGCAACGGTGTTCGGGTGGGCCGAATCAATGGGAGTGCCTGTTTCATCCCAGAGTCCGCTGACGGCTGACGCAGCAGGCGGCCGGCCCGGTGAGACCACCTCCACCGTGTCGGTCTTATGCAGGGTGTTCCGGATACCGATCCGGTATTGGCCCGGGGTTTCAACGGTCAGGACTTTTCCGATAAAACTGTGTATTTTGCCGTGATGGATATTCCGTTCATTGGACCGCTGTTCCTCCGGGTCATTGAAAAAAAAGCCCGTGCAATAGTCGCGGTGAAAAACGTGAAACAATTCTTCGAGCCATGCCGGATTGACAGTGTAGGTTTCAGGGCTTTTTACGAAGGCATCAATTGCTTCCCGGTATGTTTTAACCACAGATGCCAGATAATTGATACCTTTCATCCGGCCTTCAATTTTCAGGGAGGTGATGCCGGCCCGGATCAGATCAGGTATGTGTTCAATCATGCACAGATCTTTGGAATTGAAAATATAGGTTCCATGCTGGTCTTCCAGGACCGGGTGGAATTCATTGGGCCGCAGTTCTTCAACCACGCTGTACCGCCACCGGCAGGGGTGGCTGCACAGACCCCGGTTGCTGTCCCGGCCGCTGAGAAAACTGCTCATCAGACAGCGGCCCGAATATGAGATGCACATGGCACCGTGGATAAAAACCTCAGTTTCCAGGGGGGCCTGCTGCGTGAATGTCTTGATTTCTTCCAGAGAGAGTTCCCGGGCCAGGTTGACCCGTTTGATACCCAATTCATGCCAGAACCGGGCTGCACTCACATTGGTGGTGTTGGCCTGGGTGCTCAGGTGGATGTCGATCTGGGGCAGGATCTGTCTTGCCAGGCGTATAATGCCCGGGTCTGACAGAATGACGGCATCGGGTGCGATCTGTCCGGCTTTTTCCAGAAAGGTCTCAAGTTCCTTTTCTTCACGGGTTCTTGAATAAATGTTACAGGCAAGATAGACTTTTACCCCGTTCTGGTGGGCAAACCGGACCGCTGCTTCGAGCTCGTCATCATTGAAATTGCCGGAAAAATTGCGCAGACTGAAATTTTTACCGGCCAGATAGACTGCATCCGCACCATAGTGAATGGCGATTTCGAGCTTTTCAAAGTTGCCGGCAGGTGCCAGCAGTTCAGGTTTGGCCGCGGATGTGTCCATATGATGACTTTGCAGTATGGTACCCCCGGCAGGAATCGAACCTGCGCTCAAGGATTAGGAATCCTATGCTCTATCCACTGAGCTACGGGGGCGCTGTTATTCAACGATCAGGCGCTGACCTGGAAAAATCTTGCTGCGCTTGCTCAGCTGGTTCAGTGCAAGGAGGCGTTCAAGGCTCATATTGTGTTTTCTTGCAATGATGTAGGGGCTGTCCCCGGAACGAACCTGGTAGGTGGTTGCGTCTTTTTTAGGCGTTGCAGTCGGTTTTTTGCCGGCAATCACCAGGACCTGACCAATGCTCAATTGGGTGCCGGACAGATTGTTTACCGACATGATGTGTTTGGTCGTGGTTCTGAATTTTCTGGCAATGTTCCACAGGCTGTCCCCTCTCTTAACCCGGTACCGGAGGGTTTTGCCCGGAGGAACCCTTGTTCCGGTTGATTTTGCTGCATAGGCCCCGGCGTTCCGGCTGGGGATTTTCAGTACTTTGCCCGCATAGATCCGGTGGGCCTTGCTGATATTGTTCACCCGGCATATGGACCGGACCGAGGTCTTGTAGCGTCTGGCAATGCCTGAAAGGGTCTGTCCCCGCCGGACACGATGAAATACATACATGGGCGGCGGTGAATAAGTGGCCTTTATCTTGTCGATTTTGGATAAAAAGAGGTCTGCTTTTTCCTCCGGGATTTTCAACCGGTATTCTTCCGGTGGAAGCAGGGCATACCGCAGCTCAGCATTCAGCTCTTTGAGCAGGCGGGAACTGACCCCGATTTCTTTTGCAATATCCTGGAGGCGGACCTGCTTTTTAATCTTACAGACCCGGTAATCGATCGGGGCATCTTTTGTGTCTATCCGGATACCGTATTTTTCAAGATTGTTGACGATATGGAGGGTGGCCAGAAAGCGTGGAACATATCGGGAGGTTTCCCGCGGCAGGCTCTGGTAAAGATCCCAGAAGTTGTCCAGATAATTGATCCGTTGTCTGCGGATAATCCTCAGCACCCTGGATTCACCGCAGTTGTATGCAGCCAGCGCTGTGGTCCAGTCGCCAAAAAGATTGTGAAGTTCCTTGAGGTAGCTGATGGCTGCCTGGGTGGCTTTTTCCGGGTCAAGGCGCTCATCTATATAATAGTTGCGGCTCAGCCCGAATTTATAGCCGGTGGAAGGAATGAACTGCCAGAGGCCAAGGGCACGTGCCGGCGAAAGTGCCCGGATTTTGAATCCGCTTTCAATCAGCGGCAGCCAGGAAATTTCTTCAGGAAGGCCTGCCTTTTTCAGTTCGGCAACAATATAAGGACGGTACCGAAAGGAGCGCTGAAGGGACTGGGTGAAAAATTTGCGTTCCGGGCCGGTGAGGTTTTTGATTTCTCTTTGAACGTATTTATTCAGGGTGATGGGGATTTCATTGTGCTTCCCGTTAATGACGATCTGCCGGGATGCGTAAATTTCAAGGATTCTTTTGGAAATAAGGTAGCGGATATCCTCTTTTTGCTGGTTGAGTTCAGGGGACGCGTCCGCATCAATTTCAAGAATAGAGAAATAAGCGGAATCCAGGTTGCTCAAAGCTTCTTCAAGCTTGCCTTTTTCCCACATCTGCTGAGCATAATTGCACAGCTCCAGGGCCTGATCAATTTTTTCCTGGGCAGAGGTCTCAGGCTCTGGTGTCTCTTCAGGGGCGTCTGTTTTTGCAGATGTTGATGACGGGGTGGTTTCTGCTTTTCCAGGTGTCTCTTGAGCCGGCCCTTCAGAAAGGGGGGCAGCGTCATCAGGTTCAGTAAAAACAGGGTCTGGGACGGCAGAAGGTGCCTCAGGCAGCTCGGCTGTCTGTTCTGAAGCTGGTTCGGCAATGGTCTGGGTATCGGGTGAAAATGGGGCGGCGGCTTTCTGGGGGGTGTGCTCGCATCCTGCTGCAATAAGAAAAAAGGCAGCAAGAACCGTCAATTTGATTTTGAGCATATGCATCCTTGATATTTGCATCATTTATGGTTTTGAAAGATAAGTATAAAATTGTGAAACGCTTGTCAAGTATATATATAGCCCTTTTCAGCGAAACTTGGACTCAATTTTCGGACCGCCTCGTCCGGAACCTGCCGGTCCGGGTTCACTCAGGGGCGGTCCCGGCAGGTCAAAAAGGACATGAATCGTCATTTTTCAATTTTTTTATTGAATTGTTGTGGAATAAAGCGTATAGTTATATGTTAATGACTTTTGAAAGCCTTGAGTTTTCGGGCCTGGCTGTCCGGCTGTGAAGGGCGTCAGTCCTGGGTTGCCAGGGTTTGAAAGCATATATAAACCGGTGGCGCGGCTTGCCGGCAAGGCTTTTTTTGATTTTGAGAGATAAAATATCCATATTTAGGCTTGATTATCTATCGGTGCTCTGGTAT
Source organism: uncultured Desulfobacula sp. (assembly GCA_964560485.1). GTDB lineage: Bacteria > Desulfobacterota > Desulfobacteria > Desulfobacterales > Desulfobacteraceae > Desulfobacula. Next base: position 8,420 of record CAZLNA010000071.1, read on the forward strand.
TATCTCTCGGTCTTTTTGCCGTGATTCGGTTGATGCGGTGATAGATGAGCCGGTATAGCTCAGATGGTAGAGCATCTCACTTGTAATGAGAATGTCCTCCGTTCGATTCGGGGTACCGGC
>CAZLNA010000072.1:0-8502 GCA_964560485.1 uncultured Desulfobacula sp.
CAATACGGATGGCCCTGTGCTCACCGTCAAAATCCGTGACCATACCTTCAGCCTTGCCATGCCCATGCTCTCCCTGCCATTTGACATGGATTGTTTTTCCCGTTATCTGCCCATTTCCTCTTTCATCACTGCCCTGCACCCCCCATTCAAAATCCGGACCTTCTTGAAAAATATGATATATCCGGTTGATACTGCTTTCCCAGAGCCCCCCAATTTCAGGTATTGCATGGTCATGATGCCGGATCTCTGCCTGATGCCGCCCAGGCCCTTCTCCGGCTTCCGGGCTCATATCAAATACCCCTTCAACAACCTGCACCGGCTTTTCTTTATCCGGTGCAGGCGGGGCTTTGTGCGATGTTAAAGGAAGATAGGATTGTTTTGTAACAGATCCCAGATAATCGATCCGGATGGATGAAACCCACCCGATACCCAATTTGCTGATCTGATATTCCCACTTTGCATCCTGTGGCAGCTGCCTTACACCTGCTGAACCGGTCACCATAATACGGATATCCTTAATATCCGAGCTCTGGCCACCAGCGATAATACGCAGCTTTGGGATCAGGCCCAGCTCAGCTTTTTCCTGATATATTTTTTGTATCTTATGGTGAATGGCATTTTTTTGACCGGCATCCTCTGGCAGGCCATAAAACCGGTCTCCAAAAAAAACACCTAAAAAATCATTGATATCCTTCCGGTAAACAATAAGAGAGGCTTTTTCCCGGTGCTTTTCCCAGAACACCGGAGTGGAAAAATCAGCCCGTTTATAGGGCAAAAACCACATTTTGGTCGGTATCTTTTTCGCGCCCGGCAATGGAGGCTGGATATATTTTGAGATGCGAAAATAGTCGGAATGATATTCCTCACCAAAAAAAACAATCACCCCGACCTTTGATCCCAGATGGATGGACTTGGGAAATTGTTTAAGCCTGCGGATTTTAAACATCCGTTGTCCGTGGTAAAGACCTGTCGTCATGAACTTCTTTTTATAATAATGCTCACCAAACAGCTCCACCCTGAATTCAGGCGGTGTGTCGTCCCTGTGGCCCAGTCGCAACGCCTCTAAACTCTGAGCACCTGAAGGTGGTTCGGCAATCGTCTCCTCCAGGTGATGGCCAAGGTCATCCTCTGCTATCACCAAACCCGCACAAAACAAAGAGATCGCCACACAAACACCGATAAATAAAAGCGCTTTACAATAATTATTCATTGCTGCCTCCCTGCAGGGTCTGATTGAAAAAACCTGAGTTACGGGCGTTGTAAACTTCATCGATTTACTGATATTTCTCTAAGGACATATTTCTTATCTGGATACCATAAAACCTGAAAAATGTCCTTTGATTTTCTCAGGCCAACCGGGATCGTTTTTTTTCTTGCCTTCTCCTGTATACTCCTGATAGAGCATTATATTATTATCTTTATCTGTCAGGGATACAAATCCGGATTTTCCAGACACTTTGTTTTCGCTGCTTTCAAACGCCTTGTTCTCATCTTTCATTTCATCACTGACCTGGGATCCAAACAGAACATTTTATAAGGAGACATTCTCAAATGGTACTCTCAGCAAAAATGACCTGGGTATTTTTAGGATTTTTTTTACTTTTTATCTGTATCAGCATTCTTCAGGGCTGTGCATCCGGAAGATGTGTCCGATATGAATACCAGACCGTTAATGTTGAAGTCTGCGACAGGTGGTCTAACACAGGCCACTGCGCCCACCGGCACTGGGAAACGAAAACCCGCAAAGTTTGTGTTGAGCGGGAAAAGCCTTTGCCCAAACCGGATTTTTGATGCTTGACTTGGCCAAATCCGTGCTGTTATCCTGATTATAAATCATAACTGCTTTGAATCGTCTGCAATTTGTGCTAACCCACAGGAGATCTGTGCCATGGAACAAATCAAAATCCTGGTGGTGGATGATGAACTGGTGATCCGCGAATCTTTGGCAGGGTGGCTGGAGCGGGACGGCTACACCGTCGGGAAGGCTGCCAGCGGGGAAGAAGCGGTTTCACTTCTCAAAAAAGAACAATTTCACATCCTTCTGCTCGATATCAAACTCGGCGGCATGAGCGGCATGGAGGTGCTCACCCATGTCAAGGAGCACTATCCGGACACGGATGTCATCATGATCACGGCATTCGGATCCATCTCATCTGCAGTCACTGCCATGAAATCAGATGCATTTGACTATCTGCTCAAACCCTTTGATCCGGACGAACTCGGGGTGTTGATTCAAAAAGCGGTCGACCACCAGGCCCGGCGCAGGGAAAACCAGTTCCTGCGGCAGGTGGTGGCTGAACGCAGCCGGTTTGAGAGCATGATCGGTCAGTCCGTGGCCATGCAGGCTGTTTTTGAGTTGATCGAAGATATAAAGGACACCGAGACAACCGTATTGATCACCGGTGAAACAGGAACCGGCAAAGGCCTGGCCGCCAAAGCAATCCATTCTCATTCCCCAAGAAAGGAACGGCCATTTGTCAGTGTTAACTGTGGCGCCATCCCTGGCCATCTTATGGAAAGTGAGTTGTTCGGTTATCAGAAAGGCGCGTTCACTGATGCCAAGGAGACCAAAAAAGGGCGCCTGGAAATGGCTGAAGGCGGCACCCTTTTTCTGGACGAAATCGGCGAAATCAGCATGCGCATGCAGATCGACCTGCTCCAGGTTCTTGAAGACCACATCTTTTATAAAGTCGGCGGAACCCAGCCCATTTCAACTGATTTCAGGGTTATTGCAGCCACCAATGCCAACCTTGAAGATGCGATCAAGGACCGGACATTCAGAGAGGATCTTTATTACCGCCTGAACATCCTCACCATCCGGATGCCGCCCCTAAGGGAACGTAAAGAGGATATTCCGCTTCTGGCAAAACACTTTCTGGCCAAGTTCAGCCAGGAGGTCAACCGGGGGGTTGAACGGATCAGCCGTGATGCTATGGATGAACTCATGCTCCATGAATGGCCCGGAAATGTCAGGGAGCTGTCCAATGCCATTGAGCGGGCTGTGGTGGTCTGCCGGACCAGCACGATCACCCCTGAGGACCTGCCTATTGTCTCCCACCTGGAAGATGAGCTTAAAAAAAGATATTTTTCCTTAAACGAGGTGGAAAAAAAACATATTGAAGAAATCCTTGAACAGACCGGCTGGAACATTACTCAAAGCGCGAATATTCTGGGCATAGACCGCTCCACCCTGTATAATAAGATCAAACGGTATGCCTTAAAAAAACAGACACCTTGATCATGCCTGATATCGGATGCCCAAATGACGCAGCCGGATAAGATCATCATCTCGCCCATCGGTGATATTGCCGGCTGGATCAGTGATGCGGTTGCCGCCAAAACAAAGCAGTTTTTTGGTTTTGACACCCGGATTCTGCCTGTCATAAACGACATATCCTTTGCTTTCAACAAAGAGCGCAAGCAGTATCATTCCACTCCTGTTCTTGAAATGCTGGAAAAAAACGCCCCTGGCGATACCGTTAAAATCCTGGGCATCACAGATAAAGATCTTTTTATTCCCATCCTGACCCATGTCTATGGTGAGGCCCAGCTTGGCGGCAAGGCCTGCATTATTTCCATTTCACGCCTGGTCAAAGGGCTGGGCATCGATATAGTGGATAAAGGCAGTGACCGTATTGTTAAAGAAGCGGTTCATGAACTGGGACACTGCTTTAATCTGCGCCACTGTAAGGACACCATGTGTCTGATGCACTACTGCCACAAAATCGATGATGTGGATCGAAAAATCAGCCAGTTCTGCCGATACTGCGACATCCTGCTCACCGACAGCATCAGGGAGTCTTCTGGATGAGTTCACTGAGCAGCCTGTTCCAGGCCAGGTCTGGCAGGTTTCCGTAAAGATCGCTGCCCAGCTCACCTCCGTCTGCGGCCATCAGCTGGGTTTCATGCTCCAGAAACCGGTAAAGCTTTTCCACCTCGGCTTCCATGAATGATGCCGTATCTTCCATGATCATCAAGGCTTTAAGGTCGCTGCGAAGATCTTTGCAATACAGGGTCATTACCCATCCGTCCGTATAAGGTGCCTGGTTCAGCAGTTCAGGCTTGCCGGACAGGGCCGGGTTCACTTCAGTGACAATACCGCTGACCGGTGAAGGGAAAGCAGCCTTGTTCCTCTCACGATAAATATCAAAGACCGGGGCGCCGACCTCTGCCGTCCGGCCCATCCGTAATGATTCGACATGGTCCGGCGGCCCCAGGATCCTTGCTGCATAATCGTCCAGCCCGATTCGCACATAATTTTTATCTTCCACTTTCAGCCAGGTGTGGCCAGGATGCAGGTAGTATCCGTCAGGAATATTGATGCCTTTGATCTTTTTGTATCCGACCGGTTGAATCATGGTATAGACTTTAAACTGATCATAAAAATATTGATCAAATTCACAATCAATACAGTGATAGGACTTATGACAGGCTTTAAAACCGATATGTCCTTTCATGTGATGAATACAGGGTTTTTTAGACATCAACGGCTGCATGCGGAGTTTGTCTTTCCAGAAGACCAGCCTGCCTTTCCTGCCTTGAGGCGTGAGTCCGGCCTGCTTTTTTTCAAGATTTTCCTGACTGGCCTGCCGCAGCTTTCTATCAAACCGGCACTCCAGACACTCAAAATCCATCTGACATTTTTTTTGTTTGACCACACCTGCCTGCTTCCAGAGGCAGTCAGGTGCGGTCTGATGCTGTCTTAATCTCATCTTTGGCATCCTTTGGCTGCAGGTTTTCACCAGGTTCTGAGAAATGCCCGGGTCAGATTCTGCCATCCAAGCTCGGGCAGATTACCGTAGACATCCGGCATGAGAAGACCACCATCCGTACTCATGGGGCCGGCAGTTTCTTCAATCATGGTCTCGAGAATAGAAACTTCTTCTCCCATCCATTGACTGCTCTCCTCGTCAATCATCAAAGATTTAAACGCGGCTTTAATGTCTGAGTTGTGAACTGTGAACAGCCACCCCTGGCCATAGGGATCTTTCCCGCAATCAGGATTTTTTTTCAGGGCAGCCTCATTGACCTGGGTGATCACCCCGTTAACCGGAGAAAGAACATCAGCCAGGTTGTCTCTTCTTTTGATCCCCCACCCGGCACTATCCTTATTGAGTTCCTGGCCGATCCTCGGCATTTCAAAAGCATCCGGATTCCCCAGAACCTTCATTGAAAAATCATCCAGGCCAATGCGGATCAGCCCGCCACTGTCGATGGTCGCCCAGGTATGACCGTCATGAAAGTAATACCCAGTGGCTATATCAAAACCTTTGATGTTTTCAACATGAACTGCGCCATGACCGGTTCGCGGACTCAAGGTATCTTCCAGGTACTGGTCAAAATCACACCGGTCGCAGTTATAATTCATGGGACAGACTTTGGGCCCGATCCGGCCGGTCATGGTATGCCGGCAGGTTCTCTGCCAGGAGTCCTTCAACCGCATGGCATCCTGCCAGGAAGCCTGCTTGCCGGCAGCCACCTGCCGGCTCATACCGCTGTCAAATTTGCACTGGGTGCAGTCATAATAGGTGGTACAATTTTTTTTCTTCACCACTCCGGCCTGCATCCATAGGCAGGGATGCCCATTTACATCTTTCTCCGCCCGCCATACCTGAGTGTTTTTTGTCTCTTGTTCTGTTTGTGTCATGATCTTGCCTCCTTGTTTTCAAGTCAATAACTCAATCCCTCTGCCTTGTTATGTCGCAAAAACAATACCAGATGGGACAGATCGCTCTAAAAAAACACAACCCATTGAAATAAAAAATGATTTTATCTGCCTGAAAATGTTGCATCATACAAGGACGTGCTGGCGGGGTGTGGTCTTTTTCATCAGTTTGGATCATTTCCGCCTTCCAAAAGACTAATCAAACGCCTGAATTAAAAGAAGAAAAAGCCATATGCAGTATTTTTCAACACCTATTCTAAAAATCCAACACCCAATTATTCCTTTTCTCTGTCTTGCATTGCAAAAACATATTGTGGTAGACTTTTTCCCACCTGAACTATCTTAAATTCCGTTTAAATAAGGATGTTTTCGTGAACCTGCCTGAAAATGAAGTGGCCATGATCCTCAACGGGATCAAGGATTTTATTCTGATCATTTCGCCGAACCGGGACATTCTCCAGGTGAATGATGCATTTTTAAAACATATGCACTATACCCGCGACCAGGTGGTTGGCAGAAAATGCTTTGAAGTGTTCAGAGAAATTGACCGGGAAGACAGCAATTGTGACCGGGCCTGTCCCCTTAAGGAAGTCATGAAAACCCGGCAGCACTATCAGTCAGAGCTCTGCCGGCTGGGGAACGACGGCTGCCCAAGATACATGGAACTGACCCTCTATCCCATATGGGATAAGCAGGGCAACCTTGAAAAATTCATAGAAATCAGCAGGGATATCACCAAGCGCAAAGCCAATCAAATCAAAACCCAGGACCGCCTTCTCCAGATGGTTGAGGAACGTACCCAGAAATTAAATGATACCCATAAACAACTTTTACACCAGGATAAAATGGCATCTTTGGGCCGCCTGTCATCCTCTGTGGTTCATGAAATCAACAATCCTGCATCCGGTATTCTCAACCTCGCCCTGCTGTCCAAACGCATCCTCAAAGAAGACATCCCGTCTGAAAAAAATATTGAAACCATATTGAAGTATCTTGATCTGATGGAGACAGAAACCCGGAGGATCAGCCGGATCGTCGGCAATCTGCTCGTATTTGCCCGACAGTCCAAGATTGAAATCGCCCGGTTGGATGTCAATGAACTGCTCGATCAAACCCTGCTTCTCAATGCCAACCTGCTCCGGATCCACGGGGTTGAGGTCATTGAAAAAATGGAAAGAAACATCCCTCTGGTCACCGGATCTGAAGACCAGCTCAAACAGGTTTTTATGAACCTTGTCTCCAATGCAGTTGAAAGCATGTCCGGAATGCCCGGTGGAAAACTGACCATTGAAACCTACAGTTCTCCAGCAGACAATACCGTCACCATCCGTTTAATGGATACCGGCCCCGGTATCCCGGAAGAATTGAAATCAAAAATTTTTGAACCGTTTTTCACAACAAAGAAAAAAGGCAAAGGGGTCGGCCTCGGCCTGTCCGTGGTATACGGCATCATCAATGACCACAACGGCAGCATCACGGTGAACTCGGAACAGGGAAAAGGGTCGGTGTTTACAATCACTTTAAAATGAGACCACTTTTCAAAGAATCAGCCGGACATCCGGCCGCTTTAAGAAACGCCTAAAGTGTTCCTTTCAGCCCGATGGCCTCTGCTGCGGGCCGCATGCCCAGGATGGTCTGGGTGATCAATTCGGTCAAATCCATTTCAAGCATGTCTGCACCGTTCACAATAATCTGCCGGTCCACACCTGCGGCAAACCGTTTGTCCTTGAATTTTTTCTTCACTGACTTCGCCTTGATGTCAAGCACGGATTTGGACGGCCTGACAAGGGCGGCACTGGCCACAAGTCCGGTGAGTTCATCCACGGCGTAAAGGGTTTTTTCCATCAGGCTTTCAGGTTTGACATCACTGCAGATCCCCCACCCATGACTGGCCACAGCCCGGATATATTCTTCGGGCCAGTTTTCCGCTTCAAACAATTCCCTGCATTTAATACAATGTGCGTCAGGAAACTGTTCATAGTCGATATCATGGACCAGGCCGACAATCCCCCATTTTTCTTCATCTTCATTAAAGAGCCGGGCAAAATGAATCATAACCGCCTCAACTGCCAGGGCATGACGGATAAGCCCAGGGCTGGTATTGTATTTTTTCAGAAGATTCAAAGCCTGGTCTCGTGTCGGACTATACGTGTTCATGGCAGGTTCCTTTAATAGTATTGCTTTTTATGCTCAGTATAGTACAATTTTATTTACCTTAAAATTGCGGATCCGTCAAAACGCTATGATTTCAAAACTGCTGAGGACCCCTTCCATATACACAGACAACCAGGACACCCTGTTGTTCTGGCAGAGAAAAATTTTCAAAGCGCTTTTTATCTGCCTTCTGCTGATCGGCAGCATTCCTTACGCGTTAAGTTGTAAATATGCCATTGAAACACAGGAATGGCACCGGGTTGTTTTTTACAGCGGGATCTATGTGTGGGGCATCCTGGTGACCTTTGCAGACGCCATTCCTTTCAGGCTCCGGGCATGGGGAGGTCTTTCCGGATTTTATCTGCTCGGTGTGTTTTCCCTTCTCAGTTCAGGTTTTGTCGGAAGTACACGGCTTTATCTGTTATGTTTTTCTGCTTTTGCTGCCATTTTTTCCGGTATGGGGGCAGGCCTTTTTGCCATTGGTGTGAACCTTCTCACGCTTGTGGGTGTCGGTTTTGCCTTTTTCAATCATGGCCTGCCCCTGGGCGGAGAGATGCTGCCGGTCGAACCCATGCTGTGGGTCGTGCTTTGTGGTACTTTTTCCTTTTTATCCACTGCCCTTACCCTGGCCTTATCCGTCCTGATAAAGGCTCTGGAGGTCTCCGGACGGGAATTCAGAACCC
>CAZLNA010000073.1:0-8482 GCA_964560485.1 uncultured Desulfobacula sp.
CTCAACCCGGCCCCCATGACCATGACCCGGTCAAAACTGATCATGAAGACCGGCGCCATATGAGGCAGGTAATTTTCAAGGCTCATGCCGCTGGTCAGCGAAGCAAAGGAACGGTTGAATACCAGACCTGCCAGGGCAACACCGATGACCATGCCCAGGTTCCGTGCGGTTGCCACCGCACCTGACGCAACCCCCCGCTGCCGGATGGCAACACTGTTCATAATGGCACTGGTATTGGGCGAGACAAAAAGTGCTGTGGCCAGCCCGGCAAGGGCCACCCGCCATAAAATTGCGCCTGTGCCCTGACCGGGCGACAGGGTGATCAGCGAAAGATGGGCACAGGCCATGGATGTCATCCCCAGAAGACAGATTTTTCTCGACCCCCATCGATCATAGAACATACCGGACAACGGGCTGACAAACAGGAGGAAGAGAAATGGAACGATCATGACAGCCCCGGTTTTGGCGGCAGAAAAACCACAGGGGTAAATCAGATAGAACGGCATTAAAAATACAATGACAAAAAGAGCGGCAAACAGGATGGCCGATGCTGCCACAGGATAAATAAACAGCCTGATCCTGAGCAGGTCCAGATCAAACAACGGGTCTTTGACACGGGTTTCAAGCCAGACGAACCCGGCACCGGCCAGAATGAAAAAAGTGCCTGCACCCAGGTTAAACATTGACAGGAGATCTGTTTTGGACAGATGGGTCAAAAAAAGAATCAAAGACGCCAGCGCCACGATAAGGAGGATACTTCCGCCCTTATCGAGGTCCGGACGCTCAGATCCTTCAAGATTCAGGTCATCCAGGAGAAAAAACGCCCATGCAGCTGCAGCCGCTCCGATCGGGATATTGATATAAAAAATATACCGCCAGGATGTATATTCCAGGAGGAATCCGCCGGCCACCGGACCTGTGGTCAGGCCTGACGCCACCACTGCACCGATGATCCCCAGTGCCCGGCCCCGTTCACGGGCCGGGAAGACATCAGCGATAATCGCCGGAGAACAGGCCATGAGCATGGCTGCGCCACTGCCCTGGACCGCTCTGGCCGCAATGAGGACCCATGGCGCACTGGCCAGGCCGCAAAAAAGAGAGCCGGCAGCGAATACCAGAAACCCGAAGATATAAACCGGTTTTCTCCCGCGGATGTCTGAAATCCGGCCAAAGGTCATCAGCAGGGAGGATACGGTGGTCAGGTAGACCAGTACCACCCACTGGATCGTATGGATATCGGTTGACAGATCTTCCATCATGAAGGGCAGTGCCACATTGACAATGCTTGAATCGAGGGTGGACATGAAAATAGACACTGCCACCAGAAAAAAAATCTTCCATCTGTTTTTCCGGTAATGCACAGGAGTGCTGTTATTTTCAGTATCAGAGACCATCATATCTTTATGCAATATCTTTCCGTAGCGAAAAGATTATGGTATATGACTTCAATTGACAAGAAAAATTAAAGAATGGAATGCATGGCCGACACCAACGATATTGTCCTGATTTACCTTGAAGAAAGCCCTGTCTCTTTTGCCAGAGTTGAGAGTATTCTGCCCGATGCCAAAAAAGACTGGTACCATATCAAGCTGCTGATGCTCCAGATTCCGCTCCAGGTCGTGACCTGGATTCTCAAGGATGTGTATATCAATGGAGAGACTTTTTTCATGAACGGCAAGCAGATGCGGCTGAAAAAAGTAGAGTGCCCGCCAGATGACCCCCAGGCCGTTTCAGAGTTAAGGCCCGGTCCGAAGGGGAAAGAGGCTCTCTCCCGGACCGATGGATCTGAAAAAGACCGGTCCGCCCCTGACCGGGAGACTGGAAACATCATTTCATTTGCCGACCTCAAACAGGATCCTCAGAAATAGACCGACCGCAAATGACCCCAGGGCCTGAAAAAGTATTGTCCGCCTCCAGGCGGACCGATATTCCTGCCTGCCATCTTGACTGGTTTATGGAGAGCATGCAGCGCGGCTGTTTTGATACCACCCACCCGTTTACCCGTCAAAAAAGGACGATCCCGGTAGATCCGGACACCTTTTGCTGCATTGTATTCTGGTCCAAGAACTATGATCGTTTCTTAACTTCCAGGGCAGGCCGGACACTCGAGGATATGGGGTACCGGCTTTTTTTCAATTTCACTGTCAACAGCGACTCTTCACTGCTGGAGCCCCGGGTGCTGCCCTTGCCGCGGCGTCTTCAGCAATTGGGCGAACTGGCAGATACGTTCGGTCCCAAGGCAGTCTCCTGGCGGTTTGACCCCATCTGTTTTTACCGTGTCTACCCGGATGGTCCTGTTGAGAACAACCTGTCCGATTTTAGAAAGATTGCCTCTTTCGCTGCCCGGGAGGGGATTCAAGAGTGCGTCACCAGTTTTTTTGACCCCTATCGGAAAATACAAACCCGGCTGACCCGCTTCAACCGTCTGAACCGGACAGCCATGACATTTATCCCGCTGCCCCTTGAAAAGAAAATCGAGATCATTGACGGTCTGGCGGCAATCCTGGAACAGCACCGCATGACCCTTTCCCTGTGCTGCGAAAAAGAGGTGTTTAACACACTTGCTGAACCGCTTAGATCCAGAGTACGGCAGAATGCCTGTATTGACGGGCGCAAACTGGGGGCTCTCTTCAACATTACACCCGACATGAAACGAGATTACGGGCAGCGGGCGGAAAAAGGCTGCAGGTGCACACGCTCGGTTGACATCGGTTCCTATGAACAGCACCCGTGCGGTCACAACTGCCTTTTCTGTTATGCCAACCCGGTAATGGACACAGCAAAAGATCCGGCCAGAATCAAACTGAATTAAAAAACAATGAAAATCAAAGAACTGACAATTACCGGAAAAACTTTTCTTGCCCCGCTTGCCGGGATCACCAACCTTCCTTTCCGCCGGCTGGTCAAAGAATGCGGCTGCGCCGTCGTCTGTTCGGAAATGGTCAGTGCCAAGGGATTATTTTACGCTGCAAAAAAAACCCGGGCCCTGATGCAGAGCATGGATGAAGAGGCCCCGTTGTCCCTCCAGATTTTTGGTGCAGATCCGAAATCCATGGCCCTGGCGGCCAAAGAGGTTGAGCTGACGAGCAAAGCAGCCATCCTTGACATCAACTTTGGATGCAGTGTGAAAAAAGTGGTCAAACAGGGGGCCGGCGTCGCCCTGATGAAAGATCCCCTGCTGACAGAAAACCTTTTAAGCGCGGTGCGCAGGGCAACCACCCTTCCGCTGACGATAAAAATCCGGACCGGATGGGACAGCAGCGGCGGCCAGGCCATGGAAACCGCCCGCATTGCCGAGGCCTGCGGTGTGAATGCCATTGCCTTGCACCCGAGAACAGCCACCCAGGGATTCAGGGGGCACGCTGACTGGCAGATGATCGAAAAGCTTAAAAACCTGGTAAAGATTCCTGTCATCGGAAACGGAGATATCACCTGTGCGGAAGATGCGAAAAAAATGGTGGACGAGACCGGGTGCGATGCGGTGATGGTCGGCCGGGCCGCCCTGTCCAACCCTTTCCTGCTCGCGCAGATTGACCAGTTTCTCACTGCCGGCAGGTACGATTCTCCCGGCCAGGAAGAAATTTTCAACGCAATGGAGCGCCTGACCCGTCTTTACGTGGCATATTTCGGCGAAGCGGCGGCCTGCAAAATGCTCAGGGGACGCCTGGCCTGGTTTGTAAAGGGTATCCACGGCGCAAGTGCTTTTCGCAGAGCCCTGGCCGGGATCCGTACGGAAAAAGAGACCCTTGAACTGATCCTGGCGTTTCGTTCAGGTCTTTAACTCTGTTTGATACAGGTCGTCAGGACGATGAGGATTGCTTTTCGTAAACCGCCGTGGCGACGGAGCTGATACCGCCCCTGGGCGTAAACTCTCCGGTGACTGACATTTCGAACGGCTGAACCACCTCAACCAGATCATCTAGAATCCGATTCACCACGTGCTCGTAAAACATCCCCACATTCCGGTACTGAAGCAGGTAATATTTTAATGATTTCAATTCGATCAGGGTCTGATCAGGGCGGTAACAGATGGTGATGCAGCCGTTATCCGGAAGACCGGTCATGGGACAGACCGAGGTGTACTCGGGCTGTTTGATGGTAATGTCGATACTGCGTTTGGTTTTGTACGCATAGGGAATCGGCTCCAGGACATCAATGCGTATCACGCCCGGATCGTCAATGGTATAGTGCGGGGTATATGTTTTATTGGCAACCATGTTCATCACTTTTTTGTTTATCAGTCATCAGTTCAACTCACTGATACCATAAAGGCCGGCCTGATTCAAATGAATAGCGAGGATAAGGCTGAAAAGCACGCGCAATTAAAAAATGTTAAAAAGAACTTGACAATCTACTGAAAAACAAGGATAAATACCCTGCCGAAATAATTTGCGTTATACATGCAATTTTTAATACCAGCTTATTGACAAGCATTTCCGAATCGATTTGGGCGACAGGCACAAGCTGCCTTACACAGCCCTGATTCAATCATCCCAGAAAGGATAGAGATTAATGAACGATTTCCTGCAGAGCCTGAGGAACGGACAGGCTGAAAAACCGCGGACACCTAAAACCCGCAAAAATTACGACAATTCCTATCATTACACCAGCCAGCCCCGCTTCCATTCTTATGGCGGAGGATTTCAGAGCAATAGAAACCAGCAGATGAAACGGCCTCAGCCCCCGGCACAGCAGCCGAACCAGGCTCCGGCAATGGATGATGCAACTGTGACCTCCATGCTGGCTGAAGCCATTGAAGGGCTGAGCCGCAATATTGAAAACATGGCTAAAAACCAGGAATATCTGCTTTCCGTACAGGAAAGAACGGCTGATATGCTCGAACGCCAGGCCCTTGCCATTGAACGCATCGTTGAGCACCTCAATCTTGCGCCGGCACCTGAAACCGCTCCTCAAGCACCGGCAGAAATACAGCCCGCAGAACCGTATTATGTCTCTTCCGATGCACCGGTTGCCAAACCGGTATCTTCCCGCAAGGCCGCGCCTGCAGAAAAAACAGTGATCAGGAGACGAAAAATCGTCACCCCCAAAAATGTAAGCGCAAGTGCTGACAACACCAATCTTCTCAGCCGGGACGCCATAATGGATATTATTCGCACCATGCGCGCCGAAGGCGCCACCTATGACCAGGTCGCCAGCCACCTGATCGATCTTGGCCAGCCGACATTTTCCGGACGCGGCGAATGGCACGCACAGACAATCCACCGGCTGTGCAGCAAAAAATAGCCCACACGGATATTTGATTCTACATTAAAACTGCAGGGCAGACAGCCCTGCGGTTTTTTATGACTTCATCTTTTGAATGTCGTCAGACCGGTTCCTGCCGGATGGAATCCATGTAAGCGTCCCACTCAGCAGGCAGCATATTTTTTTTCTTTGTGTTGCATGTCTTGCAGCATGGCACCAGGTTGAATTTTTCAGATTTGCCGCCGCGTGCCAGGGGAATGACATGGTCCATGGTCAGTTCTTTTGGCGGAAAGGTTTTTTGACAATAATGACAGACACCGGTGCTGCGTTTTCGCTTCCACCACTGTGATGTCCTCATCTGTCGGGCTTTTGCCTTTTCTTTTTTCAAGGCCGGATCATCCATGAAAAACGGGTCTGTCATGTATCAATACCCGAATTCATCCAGCAGCCGGTCACTGCTGTTCCAGTTTTTAGACACTTTCACAAACAGTTTGAGCAGTATTTTGGTCCCGGTCATCTGCTCAATGTCTTTTCTGGCATCCTGGCCGATCCGCGCCAGCATCTTCCCTTTTTTGCCGATGATGATACCTTTCTGGGAATCCCGGATCACATGAATGCTGGCATGAATCACAATCAGTTTTTTTTCCACTTCAAAGGCATCCACGGTCACTGCACTGGAATAAGGAATCTCCATGCCGGTTAACCGGAACACCTTTTCGCGGATGATCTCTTTGACCATAAACTTTTCAGATACGTCGGTAAACGTCTCTTCAGGATAGAGCATGGGCCCTTCAGGAAGGCAGTTTTCCACCTCGCTGAGCAGGGATTCGATCTGGAGGTTATTCTTGGCAGAGATAGGAACCACGGCATTAAACCGATGGAGACTGCTGAACGCTTCCACCACGGAAAAAACCCGGTCCTTTTTTACCCGGTCAATCTTGTTCAAAGCGAGCACAACAGGTTTGGGCTGTTTTTTCAACTGACTGAGAATGATTTTTTCCGCAGAGATGTTGGGGCTTGCCACATCGACCATGAAGAGAACCACATCCACATCTTCCAGGGCCTGTATCGCCTGATCCACGATTCGCCGGTTGAGTATGGCCGTGCTTTTATGGATCCCGGGCGTATCGATGAAGATAATCTGGGCGGACGGCCGGTTGACGATCCCGATAATCCGGTCACGTGTAGTTTGCGGTTTTCTACTGGTGATGGAAATTTTCTGCCCCAGTACAAGATTGAGAAGCGTCGATTTCCCGGCATTCGGCGCCCCTGCAATGCCCACAAAACCGGAACGCATCTCCGGGCTGTGTCCGTTATCTGAATCAGGTTTGTTCATTATACCACGCAATTAAATCATCAATTTGTGAAAAAACCGCATCCCTGCCTCTTCCGGTTTTTGATGAAAAGAGGATCACGGCATCTTCGTCCCTGTTAATCCGGGAACAGATACTGGCCAATTGTTTCTGCTGCTGGTTTTTGGAGAGTTTATCCGATTTGGTCAACACCACCAGATAAGGGATGTCATTGCCCTCGAGCCAGTCCATCAGATCAAATTCTTCCTGTCTGGGGTCTCTTCTGATATCAATCAGGAGGATCAGGCCAAGCAGGTTTTCTCTGGACCGCAAATATTTTTCCACCATGGGCTGCCATCTGGCCCTGAGCTTTTTGGAAACTTTCGCATACCCGTATCCGGGCAGATCAACAAAAGAAATGGCTTCGTTCACCAGAAAGAAATTAATCAGCTGGGTACAACCCGGACGGGAACTGGTTTTGACCATATCCTTTCTCTGGATCAGGGTATTGATCAAAGAGGATTTGCCCACGTTGGAACGCCCGGCAAATGCGATTTCCGGATAATCGTAGTCCGGATAGTGGGTCGGCTCTACCGCACTTTTGACAAAATCTACTTGTTTAATGATCATTACAGACCGTTAACATAGGCTTCCATTCGGTCGAGGCCGGTTTCAAGATGCGCCATGGCATTGGCATAGGAAAACCGGATAAACCCTTCCCCGTTTGCACCGAAATCAATTCCGGGCGTCACGCCCACATGTGCTTTTTCAAGAATATCAAGGGCCAGTGCATAAGAATCATTGGATATGTGCCTGGCATTTACAAAAACATAAAACGCGCCGGTGGGCACTACTTTAATGTCAAAACCCATCCCCTGCAGCCGCTCCACCATATAGAGCCGGCGCCGGTTATACCGTTCTCTCATTTCGCTGGTTTCCCGGGCGGAATCCTTTAATGCTGCGGCACCGGCCAGTTGGGCAATGGAATTGGCGCAGATGAAAAAATTCTGCTGAAGGACCTGCAGCGCCCGGATATATTCAGGCGGCGATATCAGGTACCCCAGCCTGAGCCCGGTCATGGCAAATAATTTTGAAAATCCGTTGAGCACAAAGGCCTGTTTCGTGAATTCGAGAATCGAGTGTTCTTTGCCTTCATAGACCAGGCCGTGATAGATCTCGTCAGATATCACGTAAAGACCGTTTGCTTCTGCAATCTCCACGATCTGGCGCATCCGTTCTTCAGGGATGACATTGCCGGTCGGATTAGACGGTGAGTTTATAAAAATTGCTTTTGTCCGGGCCGTTATTTTTTCCTGGATGGCTTCAGGGGTATACACAAAGCCCTCTTCTTCATGCACGGGCACGGTCACGGGCACACCCTGAACATAATTGATAAAATTGGCGTAACAGGCATAATGGGGGTCGGAAATAATGACCTCATCACCTGGATTGATCAATGCGGAAAAGAGCAGGAGCATGGCCGGCGATGTCCCGTTCGTCACCAGGATATGATCGGTATCCACCCGGGTGCCGTATGTTTTCAAATGATAGTCGCGAATGGCCTGGCGCAGCCGGATATCTCCCAGGCTGTGGGTGTAATGAGTCTCATTCTGTGAAAAGGCTTCCATGCTGACCTGGTTGACGCATTCGGGCACATTGCAATCCGGCTCCCCGATTTCCATATGGATGACATCAATTCCCCGGGCTTCCATCTGATGGATTTTTTCCATAATTTCCATCACAATAAACGGGGTGATGGCATTGCATCGTTCAGCCGGTTTCATTAGAGCACCTTATTCAGGGGATATTCAATAATGCCTTCAGCACCCGCTTTGAGAAGCTCAGGGATCAGGTCCCTGACTTTACTGGTCTCAATGATGCTTTCCACAGAGAGCCAGTCAGACTCGTAGAGATGTGCCACAGTGGGGGCATTCAGGCTGGGCAGCATGGATACGACAGTATCGGCTTTTTCCTTGGGTACGTTC
>CAZLNA010000074.1:0-3255 GCA_964560485.1 uncultured Desulfobacula sp.
GGCAAGGGTCAGGTTTTTTTCATTGATCAGATTGAGCAGGGCATTGGTGCTCAGTACGCCAATGTATTTCATGTCCTCCACCATGATCAACCCTTCATTATTATTGTACTGGGTGTAGGTTTCGATCAGTCTTTCAATGGAAGAGTGCACATCGGCAATGGGGATTTTTTTGATAAAGCGGGAGATATCTTTTCCAAAGGCCGGGTTTTCCAGAAGCTGACGGCCGAATTTGGAATAAATATATTCTTTGAAAGCCGACTCCCGGATAACGCCCATGGGTTCTTCATAATTGTTGATCACAGGAAAAAATTTCGATTCTTCCCCTTCCTTAAACTGGTCAAAAAGATCGGTGATGCTGCAATCCGTGTACACCGGCCGGATATAACTGATCTGGCTGCTGATCAGGGACCGGTCCTTGATATTTTCATTTCGGCGTTCATTCTGAGTGAGTTTGCCAATGGCGGTATACTGCCGTTTAAGCTGGGCAAGGTCAACCTGGGGAGCCTGCACAAAAAAACCCTGGACCATATCACACCCGATTTCTTTGCATAAAGAATACTCTTCCATGGTTTCAACGCCTTCGGCAAGAACAAGGCTGCCCATGAAATGCGCCAGGTTGACGATGGTGGAGACCAAAAGCCTTTTTTTCGGATCGTTTTCAAGGTTTTTAATGAAAAATCGGTCGATCTTGATGTAATCCGGTTCTGCATAGTAAAGCAGTTGTAACCCTGAAAAACCGGCCCCGCAATCATCCACGGCAATTTTGTAGCCCTGGGACCTGTAGATGTCGAGCACCCGGGAGACATCCTGATTGTCATGGAACTGATGTTTTTCAGAGATTTCAAAGCAGATGTCATCCAGGGCATACCCGTACTCTTTAAGCATTTTCAATGTGTTGCCCCTGGAATAGTCGCTAGTGTCAAAGAGCCGGTTGTCAAGATTGTAAAACAATTTGATAGGGCTTTTTTCTTTGAAACTTGAAAATTTAACAAAGGCTTTTTTTCTTAAAAAGAGGTCTACAGGGTGAAGCATGCCCTGTTCATAGGCAGTGTCAAAGACATCTCCAATGGATTTAAACCCGGCGTTTTCATGAAACCGGAGCAGGGCTTCAAATCCAAATGCATTACCGGTATGGATGTTGACAATGGGCTGGTAGGCAAAATCAAGTTTTGAAAGCTGTTTAATCCATTGTTTATCTGTTAATTCTATCATTTACGCGGCCAGTCAAATTTAATGGTTGTCTCCTGGATTATTAGATTATCAAAGTTGTGTGAGGGTTTTGTTAGCAGGGAGTGAGCCCAGGTTAACCTTTTCGTAATCTTAACAATAGATTAACAAAGCTTTAATCATCCCCTCATTTTAGAAATGTTAGATTTTCGCCATGGAGACCGGACCCAAAAAGCGATTCAGTACGACTGAGCGCAAACACTGGATTGAACTTCTCAGCAGTGCATCTGTTGAGGACTTAAGGCGGGCCCGCAAACGTCTTGATAAAAAGATCGACTATGATTTTATTGTTAAACCTGAGTCCGGCACGCTGATGGTACAGGCCCGGGCCGACGGAGACAGCACCCGGTTTAACCTGGGTGAGGTTGGCGTTTCTAAATGTGTGCTTCAGGTGCTAGGACAATATATGGGCTATGGCATGGTCGTGGGAAACAGTGATGAACACGCCGAGTTGGCGGCATTGTTTGACGGATTGCTGCAGGCGCCGCAATATCACGATGACTTGAAGAAAAATCTTATCAAAGGCCTTGCCAAAAAGCAGAAACAAAAAGATCAGGCAAGCCGGAAAGAAACGGCTCAAACCAAGGTGGAATTTTTTACCTTGAAAAAAAGTGAGTAAGGAACCATGCGAAAAGGCTTTCAATCAGAGATTTTTGACAGCCAGCAAGTGTTCAGGAAATTGCTCGATGCCATGGCCAGACCCGGTCAGATCCAGACCCTTCAAACGGAACTGGACTGCCCGGCAGATATCCATCCGGCCAGCGGTGCAATCCTTTTGACACTGCTTGATGGAGACACCCTGTTCTGGTCCGGCCATGAGAATGCGTCAGAAGAGAGTCAATGGCTCAGGTTCCATACCGGGGTCCCTTTCACACGGTCCAGAGGGCAGGCATTATTTGCACTGGTGACGGACTGTGATTCCTTTGACGATCCGAATGCATTCTGTCAGGGCACGGTTGAGGCCCCTTATCTATCAGCGACCATTATTGTTCAGACACTTGGTATAGATAACAACGGTCGGATGAAATTAACTGGCCCTGGAGTTCGAAACGGTGTGTTTTTAGGGGTCAAAGGTATTAAGGAGGATGTCTGGCAAAACCGGGCAATTGCACAGCAGGCCTATCCCATGGGAGTGGATCTGATTTTTGTTCATGAAAACCGTTTTGTGAGTCTGCCCAGAACGACAAAACTGGAGATATTCTAATGTATATGGCAGTGAAGGGTGGCGAAAAAGCTGTCCATCATTCGCAGAAACAGCTTGAAAAAAAACGCCGCGGGCCCGAATCCATCCCTGAGATAGGTTCTGATCAGATTCAGTATCAGCTTGGTCTGGCCGTGGACCGGGTAATGGCCGAAGGCGCATTTTACGACCCCAAAGCGGCTGCTGTGGCTTTAAAACAGGCCCAGGGGGACGCTGTGGAGGCTGTTTTTCTGCTCCGTTCGTTTCGGAATACCCTGAAACGCTACGGCAGTTCCAGACCGCTGGATACACAGAATATGCAGGTTATTCGTCGGATATCCGGAATATATAAAGATATTCCAGGCGGACAGCTTCTGGGACCGACCTATGATTATAGTCAGAAAATCCTGGATTTTACCTGCCAGACGGAACCGGCCCGGAATGGTGATAAAAACGCCACAACAGATAAAACAACACCCCAGGCCAAAGAAGAACCGGCCAGAAACTGCAGCTGGGTGGTGGAGATTTTGAAATCCAAAGGCCTGCTCCAGGAAAATCCGGAGAGCCTTATCGGCGAACCTGTTGCAGATTTGACCCAGGAACCGCTGTGTTATCCCGCATCCCGAAGTCTCCGTCTTCAAAGGATGGCCCGTGGGGATGAAGGGTTTTTACTCGGATCTGCCTATTCTCTGCAACGGGGATTCGGCATGGATGTCCATCCGTTTCTTGCTGAGCTGCGGGTCGGGCATGTTATGGTCTCTTACACACCGCCTGAGCTCGGTTTCGAGATAAATCTCGGGAAGATCAAGGTAACAGAAGCATTTGTCATCAACCGAAAGGGGAAAGAA
>CAZLNA010000074.1:3355-8468 GCA_964560485.1 uncultured Desulfobacula sp.
AAGAAAAGGAAGAAGACTGTTGAGTCATCAATATAATTTTGCTTATCTGGACGAATCGTCAAAGAAAAAGATCCGTCGGTCTCTATTGAAGTCCCTTGCCATTCCAGGCTGCCAGGTGCCATACGGCGGCCGGCAGGTACCGTTTTCTTACGGCTGGGGGATTGGCAGCGTTCAAGTCACCGCATCCATAATCGGGCAGGATGACCGGCTCAAAGTCATTGACCAGGGGGCGGATCACACCTTGAATGCGCTGATGATTAAAGATTTCTTTGAAAAAACGACCCATGTCCCTCTGACTGAGGATACACAGGCGGCATCATTGATTCAAACCCGTCACCGGATACCTGAAATACCCCTGAGTGAGGGACAGATTGTTATTTTTCAGGTGGCGTCTTCAGAGCCGCTGCAGTTTATCGAGCCTAAACGCAGCGAGGCTGCGAAAATGCATGCGTTCAATGAATACGGGGCGATCTATGTTAAATTTTATGAGGATATCGCAAGATTCAACCGGGCCGCTCCCGCCTTTGATTGTCCGGTGAGTGTGAATCAATGGCACATCATGAGCCCTTCTCCCATCCCCAAACACGATAACCCCAAACTGAATCAATCACCTGCGCTTCATCTGTTTGCTTCAGGTAAGGACAGGCAGGTCTATGCCATTCCCCCGTATACAGATGTTGTCAGTCTTGAATTTGAAGATCGACCCGCAAAGCCCGGTGCACAGGAATACCCGTGTGCCATATGCGGTGCCACTGACAGTTTCCTGGATGAAATGATAGTTGATGACCAGGGGACCAGCCTGTTTATCTGTTCAGACACAGAGTATTGTTCAAAGCGGTCACAGGAGATTGAGTCGTGACAGGGATGCCGACAAAAGATCAGATGCCGTTGTTGAAAGTTAAAAATCTTTCCAAATTTTTTGGCAGTCATATCGGGTGCTATGATATCAATTTCGAGCTGTCCAAAGGTGAAATCATTGGTATCGTAGGAGAATCCGGGGCCGGAAAATCGACCCTTATCAATTGCATCGGCGGCAGGACAGCCCCCACCAATGGTGCGGTGCTGTTCAATTCCTCCCAGGGTGTTGTGGACTTATGCCGTTCTGATGAAGCCGTGCTCAGGAAAATTGTCAGGACCCAGACCGGATTTGTCTCCCGCTATTCTGAGCGCGGCATCCGGATGGATATCAGTGCAGGCGGGAATATCGGCCAGAGACTGATGGCCAATGGAATGAAAAATTACAGCCAGATCCGGAAAATTGCTGCTGAATGGCTTAAGAAGGTCGAGATTGATCCTTCACGGATCGATGATTTTCCAGAGACGTTTTCAAGCGGGATGCGTCAGCGCCTTCAACTTGCCGCCAATCTGGTGAGTGAGCCAAGGATTATTCTTATGGATGAACCGACTGAAAGTTTGGACGGCCCGGTTCAGGCACGGCTGATTGATATCATCAGCCGGTTGATTCACCAGATGAACCTCTCCATGGTGCTGGCCACAAATGATTTATCAGCAGCCAGGCGTCTCTGCCACCGGCTCTATGTCATGAAAGATGGAAAAGTCATTGAACACGGAATAAGCGATCAGGTGCTGGACGATCCCAGAGAAGCTTACACCCAGCTGATGGTGGCGTCTGCACAGAAAATGTAGGAGCGCTTGACCGGCCTGTTTCATCCCGGTGATGACGTTGGATCAATTGAATAGGAACTGAACTGTGGACTGGAATCTCAAATTATTGAATATTTCAAAGGCATTTGTTTTCCATCACCATCAAGGTGTGCATTTGTCCGTGCTCAATGATGTGTCAATGACGTTTTATCCGAATGAGGCGGTTGTGCTTTCAGGGCCTTCCGGGTCCGGGAAAAGCACCCTTTTGCGGATGATTTACGGTGGATATCGGACAGATTCAGGGAAAATACTGGTCAGGCATAACAACAAAGAGGTGGACCTGGCCGGTGCAAAGGCTTCAACGATTCATGAAATCCGTAAAGAAACCATTGGATACGTCGGTCACCAAATGAGTGCTGCACCTGGAATATCTGCACTTGAGGCGGTGACAGACCCCCTGATCAAAAGAAAGGTTTCCCGGAAAAAAGCAGAAGCAAAAAGCCGGGATCTGCTTGAACGGCTGAATCTGCCTGAGCCGTTATGGCATTTGCCGGTTAACCGGTTTTCATCAGGTGAACAGCAGCGGGTTCATTTGGCCACCGGGTTTATCGTTCCCTATCCGATTCTCCTGCTGGATGAACCGGTTGCCGGGCTGGCAGATGTTGACAGAAAAGTGGTATTTGAGTTGATCCAGGAGTCAGTGAGCCGTGGCGCTTGTGTTTTGTCTGTTCTTCAGAATACATCTGATAAAAAGCAGATTAGCGGCCGCAATGTTGACCTGGACGAACCCGCCACCTGGGAGATTGACGCCCATTGAACAGTGGCTATTCGTTTTTAAAAACAATTGTTTTTGGGTCTGTGTGATTCTGAGATCAGTTTTTTTACTCTTTCCTTCCATCCCCTGTGGGGATTGTGTTCCCTCTTTTTGTTAGATAAAAGACACCTCCTGTTTGCTCATGGAATTCAAATTTTGATATTGTGCAGGCCTATAATTGTCTTGAATATCGTATCCGATTATGGTATTGAATCGCAGATTTGTAGGTGTTAAATGTTTTTCTAATTTTTTGCTAAACAGATTCTAATAAATCTGTCGTAAGGTGCCTGGCATGAAAACTTCTGCGAATAAGACCCGATCCTGCCAAATTGAATATTTTTTTCGCCCCGGAAAGTCTTGGACTGACAAACAGCTTACCGATTATCACATCCAGTTGACCGAAGTTGCTGAGGACTGTTTTACACAGGTGCCTTCTTATCAGTGCCTTGTGGGCAGCCGCGAGGAGCTTTCCCGGGTTGTCCTGACCGTTGCCCGAAACGAAGCGGGCAGAGCGGTTGGTTTCTGTTCAGCAGTTATTCTTGATATTGATGGGTATAAAAATGTCCTTCATCTGGGGCTGACCTGTGTGAAAAAAGAGGCCCGGGGCATGGGGCTGACCCATCAGCTGACCTCGAAACTGCTGATGAACTACCTGATCAGAACTTCTTTTTTCAAACGGATCTGGATCACCAACGTGGCCTGTGTGCTTTCAAGTCTGGGCAATGTGGCGCTTTATTTTGAAAAAATCCACCCGTCTCCTTTCAGAAAGGACAGACCCAGCCGGCATCACCTTCGGATTGCCAAGGCGGTTGATGAAAATTTCAGAAAACCGATCGCTATTAATCCGGATGCTGTACTTGATCTGGAAAACTTTGTATTCAGGGGCAGCGTCAACAACACCGTCTTTAAGAAATCTGCCAAGGATTCCCGCTATTACCACCGCAAACCGGAATTAACAGATTATTATCTGAGTCGGCTTGATTTTAAAAATGGTGATGAGATTATCCAGATCGGACAGATCGGCCTGCTTTCTTATCCCAAGTATTATCTGAAAATGGGTGTTTTAAAGGTGGTCAAAGCCACAACAATGCCTATCAGAAGGGTAAAGACCGCACTGTTTCCCAATAAAATCTAATGCCCATGACCCAATCCGCCAAACAGCAGGGAGGGGTGCGCATTTATGTGAAATTCTTTTTCCTGGTTTCACTGGTCGCCTCTTTCATGAAAGTGTCTGCTTTGATATTTCCTGTTTTCCTGCTCTCGCGGCAAACCTACCGTTGGATAAGCGCCCGGCTGATTTCTTTTTTCTCAGGCCTGCTGCTCAAAGTCCTTGGATGCCGCGTACATGTTGAACAAACACCTAAACATAGGAAAAACAACCATCTGATCGTTTCCAATCATCTCTCTTATCTGGATGTACTGGTGCTGTCAAAGATCTTTCCCTCCTGTTACGTGACCTCACAGGAGATTCGTGAGAGCTTTGGATTGGGCCAGATAACCACCCTGGCCGGATGCCTCTTTGTTGAACGGCGCAGCCGTTCACACCTGTCAAAGGAAATTTCAAGCATTACCCGGGCGCTGAAAGCCGGGTTGAATGTGGTGATTTTCCCCGAAGGCACCAGCACCAACGGCGACACCGTACTCCGGTTCCGTCAGCCGCTCTTTCAGGCAGCTATCGACTCTGGGACCAAAGTCCTGCCTGCCACCATCAATTACAAACAGCTCAACCGTCAGCCAATAACGGTTCACAACCGTGATCAGCTGTTCTGGTACGGTGACATGACGTTCTGGAACCACTTCACCGGTCTTGCCGCAGTGGATCGTCTCGACGTATCGGTGACGGTCGGTGTCCCGATCAATGCTGCGGCCTACCCTGACAGTGCGCTGCTGTCAATTGACGCACAAAAGGCTGTGGCCCGGTCCTATATTTCCATCGTTTAAATATGTACGTGTGGCGGATTGCCGGATTCGATTTGTTCAAGCGCCTGTATAGACATGGTGGTGAACGGCATTATATCCAGGCGCCTTAAGCCGATTTCCATGCCGGTTATCTGGCAGTATCCGAAACTGCCGTCCTCAATACGCAGGAGCGCATCATCAATTTGTCTGATCAGCTGGGTTTCCCGCTGATATACGCGGATATCCTGTTCGACCTGTGCAAGGGTATTGCTTTTGTCAATGATATCTGCCTGGGATTCGCCAAGCAGTTTCAGTTTGCCCTTTTTCAGGTTTACCTTTTCCATCAGCTCCATTTTCTGCATAATCAGCTTGTTCTTAAAATAGGCGAGCTGTCTGTCGTTCATATACGGTTCGCTGACGGAGAATAAATTGTTGTCAATCTGCTGCGTTGTTTCCATGATCATCCTCTTGAAAACGGTTAATGTAATGTCAGTGCCAACAACGTTCAACCAATTGTGCGGTGTCTGACCAGTTCCCATCCATGATCCACTGGCCAATATGTTCTCCAACATCTGGAAAATCTTTCCTGACGCCGGATTCCTCCTGGCTGAGCCAGGTGTTTAATCGTTTTGTATCCAGGGATTCCATGGTCATCCCCAGGCTGAGCACTTTTAACGCAAGGGCATTTGAAATCTGTTCAAACTGCCCTTTCAGCGGTTTTGCCAAAATCTTTTTTCCAAGGAAAAGTGCTTCACTGGGCAATTCAAACCCTGCATTGCAAATGACGCCGGAACT
>CAZLNA010000075.1:0-8400 GCA_964560485.1 uncultured Desulfobacula sp.
GTTCAGACCTGCCACCGGCGTTGACGTTACCGCCGATGTCATGGATCCGGTGACATGCCTGCCGGTTTTTGATCAGAATTAGGTATGGAAGTTTGACCTTAAGTTTAGTATAAAATCAGGTTAATTTGATGTCATTCCCGCGGCTGGTTTGCCGCCTTTAAAAAGGAACGTATATGATCAATTCAAAACGGCTGGCAGACGGATTTACCGAACTCGTTCAGATCGATTCAATTTCAAAAAAAGAAAAAGCAGTGGCCCAGGTACTTGAAAAGCAGCTGACCCGGATGGGTGCCACCGTAACCTATGACCAGGCCCAGAAAAAAATTGGCGGAGACTGCTCCAATCTGGTGGCAAAATTCAATGGAAGTGTTGATGCAGCCCCGATTTTCCTGTGCGGCCACATGGATACGGTTGAGCCTGGCGAGGGCATCAAGGTTGTTTTTGAAAATAATGTATTTAAAAGTGACGGGACCACCATCCTGGGATCGGATGATAAATCCGCCATTGCCATTATCATGGAGGTGATGGAGACGATTCTTGAAAACAATATTCCTCATCCGCCTGTGGAGGTTATTTTTACGGTCTGTGAAGAGATCGGCCTGCTCGGGGCCAAATTTTTTGATTATTCCCTGATGGATGCACGGTTCGGCTATATTCTTGATTCCACCGATACCCAGGGCATTGTCACCCGTGCGCCGGCAGCCAACAAGATCACCCTCAAGGTCCACGGCAAGGCTGCCCATGCCGGTGCCATGCCCGAGAACGGCATTGATGCCATTGCAGTGGCATCTTCGGCCATTTCAAAGCTTTCCCTGGGACGGATTGACGAGGAAACCACCTGCAACCTGGGCACGATCAAAGGGGGGGTGGCCACCAATATTGTTCCGGAATATGTCGAGATCAACGGAGAAGCCAGAAGTCATGATCCGGTAAAATTACAGACCATTACCGACACCATAGTCAACACTTTCATGGACACGGCAAAATCATTTGAAGACGGGTCCGGGTTTCCGAAAATCGAGGCAGATGTCGAGCTTGATTTTCCAAATACGCAGATTCCCGAGGACCACAAGGTGGTGACGCTCGCCCGGCAGGCTGCAGAAAAACTCGGACTCTCCATGGACTGTAAAACCATTGGCGGCGGTGCAGATGCCAATATCTTTTTCGGCAAGGGGATCATTGCCGGTGTGCTGGGAACCGGGATGACAGATGTGCACACGCTGAATGAATCCATCCGTCTGGAGGATATGGTTACCACTTCAAACCTTGTCCTTGAAATACTGAAAATTCATGCTGCCGGAGGTGCTCACTGATATGATTGCATATGTTGATATTTTTTCAGGGATCAGCGGTGACATGGCGTTGGGTGCCATGGTGGACCTTGGCGTACCGGTGGACTATTTAAAGGAACACTTGTCCGGGATGCTGGACGGGTTTGACCTGAAGGCTGAAAAAGTGCTCAACCATCACCTGAGCGCCACTGATATTGAGGTGGCTGTGGACGACCACAGCAGTGTGTCACGCAATTATACCGATATCCGGGAAATGATCGAAAAGGCGGTGCTGCCTGAAAAGGTTAAGCAAAACAGCCTGACCGCTTTTGAAAAAATCGGCATGGCAGAGTCCGGCATTCACGGAAAAAATATAGAGACCATCCATTTTCACGAGGTGGGCGGCATTGATTCCATTGTTGATATTGTGGGCACTTTCCTGGCAGTGGATTACCTGGGGATTACAAAGGTCTTTGCATCGAGCATTCCGCTGGGGTCTGGAACGGTTAAATGCTCCCACGGTACCATACCGGTCCCTGTGCCGGCTACGCTGTCCATTTTAAAAGGCATCCCGGTGCGGTCGTCAGATGCGCAGACCGAAATCGTCACACCGACCGGGGCAGCCATCATCACGACGCTGGCAGAAAGCTTCGGCCCCATGCCTGACATGATTATTGATAAGACCGGATACGGCTCGGGCAAAAGGGACACCGGGTCGTCACTGCCCAATCTGCTGCGCGTGTGTCTCGGTACGCCTGCCGCATCCCAGCCAGTGCCTGATATCTTAGTTGAACAGGTCATGACAGCCAAAACCAATGTGGATGATATGAGCCCGGAAGGTCTGGGATTTTTAATGACGCAGCTCTTTGAACACCATGCCCTTGACGTGACCTTCTGCCCGGTACAGATGAAGAAAAACCGCCCCGGTGTTCAGATCGAGGTCATCTGCCGTCAAACAGATCTCGATGATATTGTGGCACTGATCTTATCTTCCACCTCCTCCATCGGGGTGAGGTATCACGCCTGCAGCCGTTCCTGTCTGAAACGCGAAGCGGTCAGCGCGGACACCTCGCTTGGAAGTGTTTCAGCCAAGGCCGTGATCCGGCCGGGCGGGCAGCAGGAGATCATCCCTGAATATGAGTCTGTGGCGCGGCTTGCCAGGGAGAAGCAGATGCCGTTCAAAACGGTATATGACAAGGTTTTTGCCGAGGCCAATTCCCTTGACAGGGAATGATCCAGGCTATAGAAAACACAAATGACCCTGTATCAACATATCATTATCTTTCTGGCCACAGGCGGGTATGCCGGAAAGAGCCCGGTGGCGCCGGGCACGGTCGGAACCCTGTCTGCAGTCCCGTTTGCACTGGTGTTTTTAATCATTCCGCCGCCGGTTTACGGGGTCTATGTGCTGGCTGTCATCCTCGGGGCGATCTATATTGCAGACCAGGCAGAGCAGATACTGGGCCAGAAAGATCCCGGATGCATTGTAATAGACGAGGTGGCCGGTTATATCGTTGCCATGTCCATTGTTCCGGTTCAGATAAGCACCCTTGTGGCAGGTTTTTTTATTTTCAGGTTTTTTGACATTGTAAAATACGGGCCGGTCAGATATTTTGAGAAAACGTTTCCGGGCGGTGCAGGCGTTGTCCTGGACGATGTGATGGCCGGTATTTTAACTGCCGCAACATTAAGAATCCTGTATTTATGGCAAATGGTCTAGGAGAAAGATATGGAAAAAGGCGCTGAAAAAGAAAAAGCAGTACAAACGGCAATAAATCAGATTGAACGGCAGTTTGGCAAAGGTTCGGTCATGAAGCTGGGCGGCCGACAGGTGGAAAGTGTTCCCATCATCCGGACAGGCTCGCTCGCGCTTGACAAAGCCCTTGGTGTGGGCGGCTATCCAAGGGGCAGGGTGATTGAAATTTACGGGCCGGAATCGAGCGGGAAGACCACGCTGGCCCTTCACGCGGTTGCAGAAGCCCAGAGGAACGGCGGAATAGCCGCATTTATCGATGCAGAGCACGCCCTGGATGTATCATATGCCAAGCGGCTGGGTGTGGATTGCGATGAATTGCTGGTGTCCCAGCCTGATACCGGGGAACAGGCGCTCGAAATCGCTGATATGCTGGTCCGGTCCGGCGGTATTGATATCATGGTGGTGGATTCTGTGGCGGCTCTGGTACCGCGCTCTGAGATTGAGGGTGATATGGGCGATTCCCATATGGGGCTTCAGGCCCGGCTCATGTCCCAGGCGCTGCGAAAACTGACCGCCACCATCGGCAGAACCCAGACCACCCTGATCTTCATCAACCAGATCCGCATGAAAATCGGTGTGGTCTACGGCAACCCTGAAACCACCACCGGCGGTAATGCACTCAAGTTTTATGCGTCCATGCGCCTTGAAATCCGAAAGGCCGCTGCCATAAAAGAAGGCCAGGATGTGATCGGCAACCGGACCCGTGTCAAGGTGGTCAAGAACAAACTTGCGCCCCCGTTTAAAAATGTAGAGTTTGATCTCATGTACGGAGAGGGCATTTCGCGGACCGGAGATCTGCTGGATATGGGCGTAGAGCTTGATATCGTTGACAAGAGTGGATCATGGTATTCGTTTGAAGGGGAACGGATCGGCCAGGGCCGGGAAAATGTAAAGGTCTTTTTAACGGACAACCCGGATATCAGTCAGACCATTGAAACAAAAGTCAGGGAAGCCTTGGGAATTGGCGATGCCCTTCCTGAAACCCAGGAAAATGCCTGAGAATAAAGCGAATCAGCAGTAATTTAGGAGTAAAATAATGACAGGCAATGAGGCCAGAAAAATATTTGTTGAGTATTTTAAAAAACATGATCACCTCCACGTGAGGTCTTCGTCACTGGTCCCGCAGGACGATCCCACACTTCTTTTTGTCAATGCCGGGATGGTCCAGTTCAAACGGGTCTTTACCGGGGATGAGAAGCGCGATTATTCGACTGCGGTCACGCATCAGAAGTGTGTCAGGGCGGGCGGAAAGCATAACGACCTGGAAAACGTCGGATACACTGCCCGGCATCATACCTTTTTCGAGATGCTCGGCAACTTCTCGTTTGGTCATTATTTTAAAGAAAAAGCCATTGCCTTTGCCTGGGACCTGCTGACCAACGGTTATGGATTTGATCCTGAAAAACTCTGGATATCCGTCTATAAAGATGATGACGAGGCCTTTGGTATCTGGCGGGATCAGGAAAAAATCCCTGAAGAACGCATTATTCGGCTGGGCGAAAAAGACAACTTCTGGGCCATGGGCGATACCGGGCCCTGCGGACCGTGTTCCGAAATCCATATTGACCGGGGCAGTGCATTTGCCTGCGATGATCCCGACTGTGCTGTCGGCTGTGACTGTGACCGGTGGCTGGAACTGTGGAACCTGGTCTTCATGCAGTTTGAACGCAGTGAAGACGGCAGCATGGCCCCGCTTCCCAAACCGAGCATTGATACCGGCTTAGGTCTTGAACGGGTCATTTCCGTTCTCCAGGACGTGCCCACCAATTATGATACCGATCTTTTTATTCCCATCATGGAAAAGGTCGGCGAACTGGCCGGTAAAAAACGGCATGAATCCGATCTGGTGGAAGTGGCCATGAAAGTCATTGCCGACCATTCACGGGCCTCGGCTTTTTTAATCAGTGACGGGGTGCTGCCGTCCAATGAGGGCCGGGGATATGTGCTCAGGCGGATCATGCGCCGGGCCATCCGGTACGGCCGGAGCATCGGTCTGGTCAAACCCTTTTTGCATGAGACGGTCCAGACCGTGTTCGGCATTATGGAAGAAGCCTATCCTGAACTGAAAGAATCTGCCGCCTTTATTATCAATGTGGTTAAAAATGAAGAAGAAAAATTTCTTGAAACCCTTGATACGGGCATGAAGCTGCTGGAAGCCACCATTGAAAAAATTCAAAAAGACAACCAGTCTGTGATCCCCGGGGATGTGATATTTAAACTCTATGATACCTATGGTTTCCCAGTGGATATTATTGTCGATCATGTCAAGGAGACGGACATTGAACTGGACATGGACGGTTTTGACGCGGCCATGGCCGAACAGAAGGAACGGTCACGGTCGACCAGAAAATTTGCCGGTGTTGGACAGGCTTACCGTGAATTGACATCTGCAGGCGTCAAAACAGTGTTTAACGGCTATGATGCCACCCATGGCCAGTCCGAAGTCCTGATCATTGTCAAAGAGGATCAGGCCCTGGACACGGCAAAGGTTGATGACCGGATTGAAATCGTAACCAAAGAGACTGTCTTTTATGCGGAATCTGGCGGACAGGCCGGCGACAGCGGCTTTTTTGAAAATGACGGCTGCCGGATCCGGATTGACGATACTGTCAAAGACCCCACAGGCCTGATTATCCACAAGGGGGTGGTTGAAACGGGCAGTGCCGCCAAAGGCGATCTCTTCAACCTGACCGTGGATGCTGACAAACGGCATGATACGGCCTTGAACCATACTGCCACCCATATTCTCCATGCAGCCCTGAGGTCTGTGCTCGGGGATCATGTAAAGCAGTCCGGTTCCCTGGTGACAGATACACGGCTCCGGTTTGATTTTACCCATTTCTCTGCGGTCACACCTGAACAGCTGGCAGCCATTGAGACGGAAGTCAACAGCCGCATCCGGGAAAACCACAGCGTGGACACAAAGGAGATGACCATGGATGAGGCGGTCGAATCCGGTGCCACTGCCCTTTTTGAGGAAAAATACGGAGATGTGGTCCGCGTGGTGTCCCAGGGGGAATTTTCAGCCGAACTCTGCGGCGGAACCCACACCGGCCGGTCCGGCGATATCGGTCTGTTTAAAATTCTAACCGAAGCCGGCATTGCCTCGGGCGTGCGCAGGATCGAAGCGGTCACCGGCCGGAACGCACTTGAAGCGGTTCATGCGGATGAACGCACCCTGAACGACACCGCTGCCATGTTAAAAACAAACCGTTCCGATCTTTCAGCCAGGGTACAAGCCCTGCTCCAGGATAAAAAAGAGCTTGAAAAAGAACTTGATTCCTTTAAAGCCCGGATAGCCTCCAAATCGGTTGAAAAGATGGACGATGCCATCAAAGAGATAAACGGCGTCAAAGTGATTGCCCAGCGGGTGAGTATTGAAAATCCCTCCCAGCTCAGGGACCTGGCGGATAAATTCAAATCAAAAATCGGATCCGGCATCATTTTACTCGGCGCGGAAACCAATGGCAAAGCCATGCTGATTGCAGTGGTGACCGATGATCTCACCAGCCGTTTCCAGGCCGGAAAGATTGTCAAAGCGGCTGCCGCCATTGTCGGCGGGGGCGGGGGCGGGCGCCCTGACATGGCCCAGGCCGGCGGGACCCAGCCCGAGCACCTTGACAAAGCGCTTGAATCGGTTTTTTCCGCTGTGTCATGACCGCTTATTTCATCAGACGGCTGCTTCTGGTGATCCCTACGTTTATCGGTATCACCATCATGGTGTTTACCATTACCCGTTTTGTGCCCGGCGGCCCGATTGAGCGGATTATTGCAGATGTCCAGGCCAGACAGGCCGGACAGGAAGGTGCGTCTTCATCCTCTGGCGGTCCGGGCGGGCAGGGACAGCCTCTGTCTGAGGAACAGATCCAGAAATTAAGGGAATACTACGGGTTTGACAAGCCGGTTTTGACCTCCTATGCCATCTGGCTGGGAAAAGTGGTTCAGGGTGACCTCGGCCGCTCCACCCGGTATCATGACCCGGTATGGAGCATGATAAGGGATAAAATTCCTATTTCTCTCTATTTTGGTATTCTCACCCTTGTACTGACCTACGGGGTCTGCATACCGCTTGGTGTTGCCAAGGCAGTCCGCCACAAGACCGGGTTTGACAATATTTCTTCAGTTATCATTTTTATCGGCTACGCCATTCCCGGCTGGGTGGCCGGAGTGCTGCTGCTGGTGTTTTTTGCATCCAACATGGATATCTTCCCTCTCGGTGGAATGACATCAGAGCTTTTCGACCGGATGACGCTGTTTGAAAAGGTCAAAGACATTGCCTGGCACACGGTCCTTCCTTTAGCCGCCTATATGGTGGGATCTTTTACCGTGATGACCCTGCTGATGAAAAATACACTGATGGACAATCTTTCCTCTGATTATGTCAGGACCGCCATTGCAAAGGGGCTGCCGTTCAAAAAGGCGGTGTTCAACCATGCCATTCAGAACAGCCTGATTCCCATTGCCACCAATTTCGGCCACACCATCTCCATTATCCTGACAGGTTCCTTTCTGATTGAAAAGGTGTTCAACATCAACGGGATGGGCCTGCTGGGTTATGAAGCGGTCCTGGACAGGGATTATCCCGTGGTCATGGGGATTCTGGTGATCTCATCCCTGCTTTTTTTAATCGGCAATATCCTGTCAGATCTCTGCGTGGCCCTGGTGGATCCGCGGGTGAGGTTTAAATGATGCGCCTGGATCCAATCACAGTTAAAAAGCTGCGGCGGTTTTATTCCATCAAACGCGGATACTGGTCTTTTGTCATCATCATGAGCATGATCCTCTTTTCACTCTTTGCAGAGGTTTTTATCAATTCCAGAGCCCTTGTTGTAAAATATGAGGGTCAGCTTTATTTTCCAACATACGGCCGGATGATCCCGGGTACCACCTTTGGCTTTGATTACAGCTATGAGACCAGTTACAGGGATCTTGCCCGGCGGTTTGCATCGCAAAAAGAGCCTGGAAACTGGGTCATCATGCCCCTGGTGCCGTATAATCCGTACGAAAATGATTTAAAACTCAACGAGTATCCCCCGTTTGCCCCCTCGTTAAGCGAAAAGCATTTTCTGGGCACAGACAATGTGGGCAGGGATGTGTTGGCCCGGCTCGTTTACGGATTCAGGACAGCCATGGCCTTTTCGGTCCTCCTTTTAGTGGTGACCTATATCATCGGGATTGCCCTCGGATGCTTCATGGGCTATTTTGGCGGCAGATTCGATCTTTTTTTCCAGCGGATCATTGAAATATGGACCAATGTCCCTGTCCTGTATGTGATCATCATCATTGCATCGGTCACCATACCGAATTTCAAGATCCTTCTGGTGATCATGGTGGTCTTCGGCTGGACCGGCATGACCTGGGTCATGCGGACCA
>CAZLNA010000076.1:0-8387 GCA_964560485.1 uncultured Desulfobacula sp.
GCCCCGCCGCCCGTAGAAACATAACTGACTTGGTCTGCCACCTCACATTTTTTTGCAGCCAGTCCAGTATCACCGCCGCCCACAATTGAAAAGGCGCCTGATCCGGCGATGGCCCGTGCCACAGTCCGGGTACCGGCCATGAATGCCTCCATTTCAAACACGCCCATGGGACCGTTCCAGACAATGGTCCCGGCACCTTCCAGCGCCTGTGCGAAGGCTTCGGCACTAGCCGGTCCGATATCGAGGGCAAGCCATCCGTCAGGGATCTCATTGAGCGAAACCGGTCTGCTTTGAGCATTCGCATCAAAGCGGTCTGCACAGATCAGGTCCCGGGGCAGCATGATCTCCACCCCTTTTTCTCCGGCTTTACGGATAATGGCCCCGGCCGTCTCCACCAGGTCTTCTTCCACCATCGACCCTTTTAGGTCAATGCCCTGGCTCTTGAGAAAGGTATTGGCCATGGCCCCGCCAATAATCATTTTATCGACGAAATTGAGCATATTTTCAAGGGCATTGAGTTTGCTTGACACTTTTGCGCCGCCAATGACCGCCACAAGGGGTCTTTTGGGCTGTTCAACTGAATCGTAGTATGACTGCACCTCCTTTTCAAGCAAAAACCCGGCTGCTTTTTCAGGCGCAAATTTTGGAATTCCGGTGACAGAGGCCTGATCCCTGTGAGATACGGCGAACGCATTGTTCACATAGACATCGCATAAATCTGCCAGCGCTTTTGAAAAATCGTCCTCATTCTTTTTTTCTGCCGGATAAAATCTTAAATTTTCCAGCATAAGGATATCACCGTCTGCCAGCTGACCAACGCGCTCTGACACAGCAGGCCCGATACAGTCGTTGATAAACCCCACAGGCCGGTCAAGCAGCTCACCCAGCCGCTGGGAGGCTTTTTCCAGACTGAACCTGGGATCAGGTCTGCCCTCAGGCCGGCCCATGTGCGATGCCACAATGATTTTTGCGCCGCGCTCAACCAGGTCGGTCATCAGGTCGAGCGTGGCCCGTATTCGGTTGTCGTCAGTAATATTGAGCTGCTCATCCGTGGGGACATTATAATCCACCCGGACAAACACTCTTCTGGATGTCACATCAATATCTCTTACAGATCTCATGATCGCTTACCCTTTCGTTTTTTTGGTTTTCCGGTGGATCTGCTTCTTCCGGGACCAGCGCTCAAAAAAACCAATCGCCCCGGCTTTCTCACCCCGTTCAATGATTTCTTCTTCAACCTGGACAGCCTGCCTGGTCTGCATGGCCTGTTTCAGGCACAAGGTTTTAAAAGGACAGGCAAAACAGTTTTCAGGTGTCTGTCTAAGGCCGGAATCTGTCATGGGAAAGACAGTCTTCAGATCACCAAAACAATCCGGCTTTTTAGTGTCCTGACTCATTGCCCGTTATCAAACTCCTGTCTGAATCCGGCAATCAGTCCGTTGGCCGCAAAACTGTAGGTCTGTCTGCGCCCGATAATCATGTGTTCATGAACCGTAATACCCACATAGCTGAGTGCCATGCATAATTTGCGTGTGATGCTGATATCGCTGCTGGACGGTGCCACATCTCCGGAAGGATGATTATGGGCAAAAATAACGGCTGCCGCATTATGCTGCAGCGCCTGGATAATCACTTCCCTCGGGTAGACCGAGCTGTGGGTCAATGTCCCTTCAAATAAAACCTGTGACTTGAGTACCCTGTTTTTGGCATCAAGAAAAACAGCCAGGAAAACTTCCCTGGGTCGGTGTCCGATCACCTGGTTCAGGTACCGGACCAGTTCTGCCTGGTTTGCCACAACATCCGAGTCTTCGACCCGGTGTTCAAGGTATCTGTCCGCCACCTCCTTGATCAGGCGGATCCCGAGGCTGTTCACCGGCCCCACCCCCTCCACCTCGCAGAGGGCACCCGGGTCTGCGTCCAGCACACCCGGGAAGCTCCTGAACCGCTTGAGTAATTTTTTGGCGCTTTGTTTGCAGTCTTTTCTCGGCGTATTCAGGGAGAGCAGCAGCTCAATGACCTCATAATCATGAAAACCGCCCAGACCGTTTTTTAAAAAACGATCTCTCAGACGGCGCCGGTGCCCTGCCCTGTCCTGGTTGGGTAATGCCCGTGCTGCCAAACCGCCTCACAATTATTCTAAAGTGTCTTCTGATTCAGGATCCGCCGCCTGGGACGGATCTTCTTCATCTTCCTCAGGCAGACGGGCAATGCCGATCAGCTTTTCCTTGTCTGCCAGATTGATCAGTTTTACCCCCTGGGTATTCCGGCTGATGACATTGATTCCGCCGATGGAGATCCGGATGAGCGTTCCTTTATCCGTAACCATCATCAACTCGTCATTATCGCTCACCAGCAGCAGGGAAACCATTTTACCGTTCCGCTTGGATGTCTTGATGGAAAACACCCCTTTTCCGCCGCGGGTCTGGCTCCGGTACTCTTCGATCAGGCTTCGCTTGCCATATCCGTTTTCCGTGACCGTGAGCAGCGTGTTTTCAGACTCGAGCACCTCCATGCCGACAACTGCCGCATCAGGATCGATCCGCATGCCCCTGACCCCCATCGAACCCCTGGCTGTGGCGCGAACGCCATCTTCGTGAAACCGGATCACTTTTCCGCCTTCAGAACCCAGGAAAATATCCATGTCTCCATTGGTGATCCGGGCGGCAATCAACTCATCGCCTTCAGCCAGCTTGATACCGATCAGGCCGCCGGAGCGCGGTCTGGAATAGGCCATCAGGTCGGTTTTCTTTACCCGTCCTTTTTTGGTGGCCATGACCACATATTTATCTTCCACAAACTCATCCACTGTCAGCACAGTGGCCAGTTTTTCACCTTCGTCAAAATTCAGGAGGTTAACAATGGCTTTGCCCAGGCTGGACCGCCCGGCCATGGGAAGCTCATACACCTTGGACTGGTAGACCTTTCCGAATGTGGTGATAAACAGGAAGGTCGCATGGGTGGAGGCTACAAAGAGATGTTCCACAAAATCATCTGACTTGGTTCCCATGGCGGTTTTTCCTTTACCGCCCCGGTGCTGGCTCGAGTAGAGGGTAATGGGATTGCGCTTGATATAGCCGCTCCGGGTGACGGTCACCACCATGTCCTCTTCAGCAATCAGATCTTCTATGCTGATCTGGGCGGTACTTTCAACGATCCGGGTCCGGCGGTCATCCCCGAACTCATCTTCCAGCTCTATCAGCTCATCCTTGATCAGGCCGCGCACCACCTGGTCGCTTGAAAGGATCTCGTTATACCAGGCAATATCCTTGAGAAGCGCATCATACTCATTGACAATCTTTTCCTGCTCCAGTCCGGTGAGGCGCTGCAGCCGCATGTCCAGAATGGCCTGGGCCTGGATAGCGGTTAAGTCAAAGCGTGAGATCAGTCCGGTTTTAGCCTCTTCCGGGGACCGGGCCGCGCGGATCAGGGCCACCACGTCATCGAGGTTGTCAAGGGCAATCTTGAGCCCTTCCAGGATATGGGCGCGTTCTTCCGCTTTTTTAAGATCATAACGGGTCCGCCGCAGGATAACGTTTCTGCGGTGATCGATAAAATGAGAAAGGATCTCTTTAAGTGTCAGCAACTGGGGCCGGTTATTGACCACAGCCAGAAAAATGATACCGAAACTGGTCTGCATATTGGTATGCTTGTAAAGCTGGTTGATCACCACCTCTGCAATCTGATCGCGTTTCAGGCCGACAGCAATCCGCATTCCCTGGCGGTCGGATTCATCCCTGACAAAGGATGCGCCGGTGATCACCTTGTCCCGCATGAGTTCGGCGATCTTTTCAACAACCTTGGCCTTGTTGACCTGGTAGGGCAGTTCGGTCACAATAATAGTTTCCCGGCCTGTTTTTTTATTTTCCTCGACTTCAGCCTTGGCCCTGAGGGTGATAATTCCCCGGCCGCTGCTGTAGGCTTCGTGGATGCCTTTTGTGCCGTAGATATGCCCGTAGGTGGGAAAATCCGGCCCTGGAATATATTCCATCAGGTCAAGGATATCCATGGTCGGATCATCAATCAGTGCCTTTGTCGCGGCAATGACTTCACCAAGATTATGCGGCGGGATATTGGTGGTCATGCCCACGGCAATTCCTGAGGAACCGTTCACCAGCAGTGAAGGGACCTTGGTGGGCAGGACAGTCGGTTCTTCAATGGTCTCATCATAGTTGGGAATGAAATCCACGGTTTCTTTATCAAGATCTGAGAGCATCTGGTGGGCCAGTTTCTGCATCCGGATCTCTGTATAACGCATGGCAGCCGGAGAATCGCCATCCACTGAGCCAAAGTTTCCCTGACCGTCCACCATGGTATACCGCAAAGAGAAGTCCTGTGCCATCCGGACAATGGTGTCGTACACAGCAGAATCCCCATGGGGGTGATATTTACCGATGACGTCACCGACAATGCGGGCAGATTTTTTATACGGCTTGTTATAATCATTCTTCAACTGCTGCATGGCATAGAGGACCCGCCGGTGGACCGGTTTCAAACCGTCCCTGACATCCGGCAGTGCTCTTCCGATGATGACGCTCATGGCGTATTCGAGATAGGATTGTTTCATCTCCTTCTCAATACTGGTCACATTCTGCTCTTGGGTAATCATACCTGTCTGAACTCCAAATTATTTGTCTTTTTGAACCTTTTCAGGTTCAACCATAAACTGAAAGCTTGAAAAATAGATATCGGCAAGGGTTAAAAACAAGGTGGCAATCAGCGGCCCGTAGATAATGCCGAGAAGCCCGTAGATTTTCAGCCCGCCGATGATGGCGAAAAATACGATCAAAGGGTGCATCCTGACCCTGTCCCCCACCAGTTTGGGTTTGAAGACATACTCCACTCCCCAGGCCAGACAGGCATAAAACACCACAATAAAAATGCCGGATGCCAGTTTTGATTTCAGCATGAGGATAACGCCTGCCGGTACCATGACGATACCAATCCCAACAATGGGCAGAAAGGCTAAAAACCCCATGATGACACCCCATAAAAAGGGGGAATGGAACCCGAAAAATAAAAAAACGAGACCGCCGCCGATCCCCTGTATCAGTCCGCCCAGGCCGTTCCCGATCAATACGGCACCCGCCATGTCCATGAATTTATTGTACAGGATCTCATCATGCTCATCCGGCAGGGGCGAAAGGTTGTAAATGTATTGTTTGAACTTGTCACCGTCAATGAGCATGTAATAGACCACAATGAGCATCAGGGCAAAATAGAGCACCAGGCTGAAGACGTTTGACGTGATGGCCCTGGCCTGTTCAAACAGGGAGAGCCCGACCAGTTTGCCAAGCTCTGAGATCGGGCTGATCAGCACATCCCAGGTCACCTTTGTATCAAGCCCGGCACGGGCCAGCAGCTCATTCACCCGCTCAAGGGCCTGGGTCCTTTCCAGCAGGTTTTTCAGCTGGTCTGAAAAGACCGCATCCTTGGCCATGACATAGAGGTCAAACGCCTCTTTGGAGAGGACACCGACAAAAAACACAACCGGAATAAAGACAACAAAAAAAATCAGCACGCAGGTAAGTACAGATGCGACATCCGGCTTGAGCTTTCTGGAGAAAAATCTGAACACAGGCCCGAAGATACCTGTGGTGACGAGACCCAGAATAATGACAGCAAAAAAAGGCGCAATCAGATTCCCTGCAAGCACAATCGCTATGCAGAACAGAACAATGAAAAATATGAACACGGCTCGTTGGGAAATTT
Source organism: uncultured Desulfobacula sp. (assembly GCA_964560485.1). Lineage (GTDB taxonomy): Bacteria > Desulfobacterota > Desulfobacteria > Desulfobacterales > Desulfobacteraceae > Desulfobacula. The sequence goes on from CAZLNA010000076.1 coordinate 5,710, forward strand.
GCTGCGCCAAAAAATCGCTCTCTTTATTTGGGGGTGTTGATACAAGGGGGTGAACCACGTAAAGCCGCAATATGCAAAATGCACAGAACGGCTTTACACCAAAATCAAATGATCAATAAAAATTTAATTGCGGATTAGGCCCAGCACAGCCAGGATGAGCAGTATTTCAAAAATGATCACCTGAACAAAACTGCCGAAAAAATGAAACACAATACCGCCGCCGACAATTGCAGGAACCGCCGTATAAATCAAAATACCAAGTTTTCTGGGGATATCCATTATAAAAACACCTCGTTACACTATCAATTATTCATGAAAAACCTTGGTGACTGGTTTACCATTTTACGCCTGCCAAGTAAAGGGAAAAACAAGGGGTTAAAAAGCTTTTGACCCGGCCAAACTCCTGGAATCTGATGTGGATACTCCTCCCTTGCTTTTCCTGCGGGCCATGGTTAGAATATTTGAAAACAACCCTGCAGAGAAAAGAACTATGTGCTTGATCCTTATTGCCTGTCAGACCTGCCCCAGATACCCGGTCATCCTTGCTGCCAACCGCGATGAATTTTACCGGCGGCCCACACGGGAAATGCACCGGTGGAAAGGCGATCTCCCCATCATTGCAGGTAAAGATCTTGAACAGGGCGGCACCTGGCTCGGCGTTCATCCGGACGGTCGGCTGGCAGCCCTGACCAATTACCGCGATCCTTCAAAAAACACGGTCGGCGCCCGGTCAAGAGGCGGTATTATTCCCGGATTTCTGGCTTCTGACGCAGATCCGGCCCAATACAGCGAGACCCTCTACCGGACCAGGGAAGAGTACAACCTGTTCAACCTTGTTTTCGGCAGCAGGGAAGCGCTTTACTGGTTTTCCAGCTGCCATGGCACAGCCCGGCCTGTCCCGCCCGGGTTCCACGGCTTGAGCAACCGGGATCTGGACACGCCCTGGCCCAAGGTGGAAAAAAGCAGAAAAGCGTTTGAAGCTGCAGTAAAAGAAAAGCTTCCGGATGATGCTTTTTTTGCACTGCTCAAGGACACGGAGCGCCCCCCGGATCACCTGCTGCCTGACACCGGTGTGGGAAAAGAATGGGAACGGCTGCTCTCGCCGATCTTTATTGAAAGCCCGACCTATGGCACGCGGTGCTCCACCCTGCTGAAAATCCGGGATGACGGCAGGATTCACATTATTGAAAGAAGCTATGATCTCTCTGGGCCTGGCCGAAAATTCACAGACCGGGAATTTACGCTTCCCGGCCAGGCCTGACCCGTTTCCGGGCAAAGGACGCCACCGCCCCTCCTGCCCCTAGTCGACCACCTGCAAAGGCGAGAGCCCTGATTCCGTTGTTGACACTATAGGCTAAATTCCTTATTATAAAAGAAAAACTCCTGTTTCATAAACATTTGACGTGCCTGCGGTTTCCCTTTTTGCAGGCCTAACCCCTGAAAACGAAGTGTGCCCACTATGAAACAATGCAGCGTCTGTGATCAGGTTGTCTCTGAAAAGATTATCACATGCCCGGCCTGCGGGAATCATATCATTGACGGCATGAAATATATCGATGATTACAGGATCCAGGCCATCATTCATGAAGGGCGCTCTTCCATTGTGTGCAAAGCCATCAGGGACGGGGAAGAACGGTCTGTCTCCATCCGGGTTTTCACTGAAAAATCAGGGGTGGATGATGAGGTCGCTCTCCGGCTGGAACGCGAACTGATTGAGCTTAAAAAACTCCCCCCGGACCACTTTGTCCAGCATTTTTCCATCAAAAAGAGTTCAGACGGCCACTGGTACCGGCTCAGCGAATGGGTCGACGCCATGGACTGGGGATCGATATTCATGTCTGACATGCTCAATGAGCAGCGCAAGATGGTCACCCTTTTCCACAATATCGCCTCAGTACTCGAACTGCTCCACAAACAGGACCATTTCATGCCCTACCTGATCCTTGAAGACATCCTGATTCCAAAGAAAAGGGCTGATGAGCTGCATGTCAAAATTAATTATAAACTCTCGCGTTTTCTCAATGCACGGGCCACCCACCACGGCCCCATGCTGCAGAAACTGCTCGACTGCCACCCGGATATCAGAAATGAACGCGCCATTGACTTTAAAAGCGGTATCTGGTCCCTGGGCAAGATCTTTGTGGAGCTGCTTACGGCAGACCCGAACCTGAAAACCTTTTCAACCAAACTCGACGAGATCAAAGGCCTTGATCCGGACCTGAAAAAACTGATCAAACTGATGCTTTCAGATGATCCAGACCTGAGGCCCAAGAACATGGCAAAGGTGGTCCAGGCACTGGCCGACATTCTCAAGCGCCTGCCCTATACCAGGCCGGACGCGGTCAAGGAAAAACGCAAACCTGCGCTGATAAAGGAGATACAATGGTTCAAGCGGGTGGTGGTGGTCCTGATCCTGATCATTGTCGGCATTGTTGCGTTTGGCGGTGTCTCCTGGTTCAAAATGAAAGCAGGCATGAAAGGCGAGCTTGCCGCATTCAGCAAATTTGTGGAAGACTATGCCAGTTCCGTGGCTTTTATCATGGTGGAATACGGGCTGAAGACCCCGAGCGGCATCCTGTACAAAAACAAGGTGGAGGGTACGGCTTTTCTGGCTGACCGCAGCGGCTATATCCTCACCAACCGCCACGTGGCCTGCCCCTGGCTCGATGACGGCCGCC